>NZ_CP069007.1 GCF_016801775.1 Sulfitobacter mediterraneus
GGCAATGTGCCTGACACGATGATGACGGTGGAGAACCTCACCGTGACGCCGGATGCCATCGCCCGCGTTGTGGTTGACGAAAAGTCCGGCACAATTGTCATGGGCGCGGACGTGCGTATCGGACAGGTCGCCATCAGCCAGGGCGGATTGACCGTGCGCATTCAGGAAAACTTCAACGTCAGCCAGCCCGGACCGGTCAGTGTTGGGGGCGGCACGGCGGTGATCACCGGCGCGCCCATTTCCATCGGCGGATCAACAGTGGTGGTCCCCGAAACGGAAATTGATATCGCCGAAAGTGACGGCAGCTTTACCATTCTGCGCGGCGACGTGAGCCTGGAAGAGCTGGTAAATGGGTTGAATGCCATCGGCGTTGGCGCCCGCCAGACCATCGCCATTCTGCAAGCAATCAAAGCGGCCGGCGCCTTGCATGCAGATCTGGAGATCATCTGATGAGCGGCCCCGTTGATCTGGCAATTGCCCCGCTTGTCGCCGCGAAAGCCGCGGCGCAAACACAGACCTCCAAGGCGGATCAAACCGCCAAAGATTTCGAAGCGGTGTTCCTGACCCAATTTGTAGACGAGATGATGAAAACCACTGGCGCAACAGCGTTTGGCGGTGAAAAACAGGCCGAGATGTGGCGGTCATTCATGTCAGAGGCCGTCGCAAAAGAATTGGTCGAACAGGGCGGCCTGGGCCTTTCGGCCAATGTCAGTCAGATGATCAACGCCTACACCACCGGCAGCAGCGCTTTGAAAGGGTCGAAACCATGAATGCTCCCAAAAAATTCCGCTTTGGTGAACGCATGGATACGCCCACGCAGGACGGCACAACAGATCAGCTGCCCCTGACCCTGCAGGATGAGCAAAATCTTGATGATTACGTCGGCAAGATCAAGGAGACCGTCACCATCCTGCGCAACGAGATCACCGCGATCAAGAATGGCGAGCTGGAAGTGGTGAGCAATGTCTTTGATGAAAAGTCCAAAGTGCTCAAATGGCTGGAGCTGCGCACGCCGCTTGTTGAACCGTTTCTTAACCACGAGGCTGCAAAAAAACGCAATCTCAAAGAGCATTTGGCGGAACTGAAGAAATTTATCGAAGAAGATGATGCGATGTTGTCGCGGATGGCCGTGGCCGCCCGCACCATCCTGCGAGAAGTCGAAAAAATCACCAATCGCAATGGGTTAGGTGGTGTATATGGCAAATCCGGGCGCAAGTTGTCGGATGCGCCGAAAGGCAAAATGCGGATCGATCAGGAGTTTTGATCGACCACCTGCACAAAATCGCAAAAATTTAACCATTCGTTAACCCTGTTCTTTAGATACATTGTGTTGGCGCAAAAGCCAGCTGTCAGACAGAAGTCTGAACAATCGGTCAGAAGACCGATAAAATATGAGAAATGAGGAGAGCAGTCATGTCGTCCATTCTCACCAATAATTCCGCAATGGTGGCACTTGCCACGCTTAACGATGTCAACCGCGGCCTGAACGAGACCCAGTCTCGCGTGTCCACTGGTTTGCAAATTCGCTCCGGTAAAGAAAACGCCGCCTACTTCGCCATCTCGGAAACGATGAAGGGTGACAGCGGCATGTTCAAAGCCATCAACGAAGGTATGACAGCAACGAAAAACTCCGTTGCAACCGCCCGTCTTGGCGCAGAAACGGTCAAGGATCTGGCGAACCAGATGGTTGAACGTATCGCGTTTGCCCAAAGCGACGGCATCAACAAAGCTGACGTTCAAACCGAACTGGACGCTTTGGCCGACAACATGCAGTCGGCAATCGACCAAGCCACATTCAACGGTGACGATCTTGTTGGCGCCGCAGCCGCTGCTGTGACAGTTGTGACAGGTGTGTCCCGCGCAAGCGGCTCGTTCGCCACCACGTCGATCACTTTCAACTCCGTTGATCTTCAGGCCATCCAGACAGCCCTGGCGGCGGTCGATGTGACAGACACCGCGACCACCTTGGAAGCCAAGCTGGTTGTAGCCGAAGGCCAGTTGTCCAATGCGATTGATGCAGCCACATCCCTGGGCGTTACAGAAAACACCCTCGAAGGTCAGATGCAGTTCCTTGACAGCCTGACAGATACTCTGGATTCCGGTGTATCCTCGATGGTTGACGCCAACATGGAAGAAGAGGCCGCACGTTTGCAGGCCTATCAGGTACAGCAGCAGCTTGCGACGCAGTCCCTGTCGATTGCGAACCAGGCGCCGCAGAACATCTTGAGCTTGTTCCGTTAATCGGCATTCGCTGAAATGAATTGATGCGCCCGGCTTGATCGGGCGCATCTCACCTCCATGATCTTCCCTTGATCCTAAACCGGCCACCTGTCGCACCAGTGGCCGGTTTTTCAATGCGCGGGCTGTTGTTGTGCAATCTCCGCCGCCTGCTGGCGCTCCGCTTCTTCAAAGTAGGCCTTCAACGGGTCTTCGATCCCCGCTTCAAGGATCATCCGGTAGAGCTCGGCAAAGCTTTGGCTGGCGGCGGTCATCTCACCGCGCCGTTGGGACAGAAAAGGGCTGGCGGTCTGGAAAAAACGGATCGCCTCGTCCGTCGAGGGGTCAGACCCTTCCTTGTATGCGCCCAGCCGGATCAGATCTTCCATGTCGGCATAACGTCCCAATGCCTTTCGGGCGGCTTTGGTGATCTCGAACTCTTCGGGCGAATGACACCCCGGCAGCATCCGCGACAGGGACCGTTGAATATCCACAGCAGGAAACCGTCCCTGTTCGGCGATCCGGCGATCCAGAACCAGATGCCCGTCCACAATACCCCGCACGGCATCCGCGATCGGTTCATTCATGTCATCGCCATCGACCAGCACCGTATAAAGGCCGGTGATGTCCCCCTCACCTGCCCTGCCCGGACCCGCCCGTTCAAGCAGGTGCGGCAACTCCGAAAACACCGATGGAGGATACCCGCGCAACGTCGGCGGCTCGCCCCGTGCCAGCCCGATCTCCCGCTGTGCCATGGCAAAACGGGTCACGCTGTCCAGCAGCAACAGAACCTGCAAGCCTTTGTTTTTAAAATGCTCTGCAATCGCAGTGGTGGTCAGCGCCGCCTGTTTGCGCAAAAGCGGCGCCTCATCGCCGGTCGATACAACCACCACGGCACGCGCCATGCCTTCCTCGCCCAGATCCTCCTGGATAAACTGCTGCACCTCCCGGCCCCGTTCCCCAATCAACCCGATCACGATCACATCGGCATCAGTGTTGCGGGCCAGCATCGCCATCAGGGTAGATTTGCCCACACCGGACCCGGCAAAAACCCCCATGCGCTGTCCCTGGCAAATCGGCGTGAACACATCCACACATTTGATCCGCGTCTCCAGCTTGTCGCCCACTTGTTTGCGTTCAAACGCGCCGGGGGGCTGGGCGGTACGGGTGGACTTGCGCCGCGGCCGCGGCAGGCGCGAATAACGCGACAAGGGCCGACCAAGCGCATCGACCACCGATCCGATCCAGCTGTCGTCAGGATAAATCAGGTCATCATGTTCAATCAGTTCCACAGGATCGCCCACGGCAACACCGTCCCAGCTGCCGAAGGGCAGGAGGCACAGGTCTGATCCCTGAGCGCCGACCACCTCACCGTCAATCACGCCTTTGCGGCTGCGCACCCGGCAACGACTGCCGATGCCGGCCACCGCTTCCAGACCGCCGACAGTCAGGGTCAAGCCAACGATGCCCTTAACGCTCCCAACCATCCGCGCCGCCGAGGATGAATAGACAGCGTCTTGCAACTTGGAAAACGTTGACATCAGGATTTAATCCTTTCTTAATCTTTCTATCCTTGGTATATCTCAAGAATAAATAATGAGTCTATGATGAATACTGAACCAACCTCACTCTTTGATCTCGCACCCAAGCGGCTTCAGTGGCTGGCGACCCGCCAGAAGGTTGTCTCGGAGAACATCGCAAACGCCGATGTCTCGGGCTACCGGGCGAAAGACACGCAAAGCTTTGCAAGCTACCTCGCGGACGCCAGCGGACGTGACAGCCTGCCGGACGCCAAGATCACCGAAGCGGATGTGGGCTGGGGCATGGATATGTCCGGCAACAACGTGGTTTTGGAAGAGCAGATGATGGAGGCCAATGCAAACTCAGGCCAGTTTAAGATCGCTGCCAATCTCTACCGCAAGGCGCATGAGATGCTCTATGCCGTTGCCGGCCGCCGCTGAACATAAGGAACGCGTGTAATGGATCCTTTAAGAAGCATTTCCGCCACCGCCGCCAGCGGCATGCGGGCACAATCCGAACGCTTGCGGGTGGTGTCTGAAAACGTTGCGAACTCCACCACCACCGCCCAGGAGCCGGGCGGCGATCCATACCAGCGCAAGACCATCAGCTTTGAATCGACGACAGACTCGCGCACCGGCGCGGCCATTGTGAACCTGTCCGACATCAGCCTTGACCAAAGCCAGTTTAGGATGCGGTTTGACCCTTCTCACCCCGCGGCGGATGAGAACGGATATATCAAGCTGCCCAATGTTAACCCATTGATTGAAATGAATAACATGCGCGAAGCGGCCCGCAGCTATGAGGCGAACCTGTCAATGATGGAAAACGCCCGCGAGATGCGCCGCCTCTTGGTTGATCTGTTGAAGTAAGGGGGAACGATGTCTGATTTCTCATCCGTTCGCGCCGCTTACGTCCAGTCCGCCTATAGCAAGGCCGCCGAATCCAAATCCGGCCCCAAGGACGCGGCAACGATTGATCCCTCCAATGAGGCCGGCAGCTTTTCGCAGATGGTTTCAAACGCGGCCACCCAGGCTGTTGAGACCGTGCGCACCGGTGACAGCATGGCTATCGCGGGCCTCAACGGGCAGGCCGGATTGCAGCAAGTTGTCGAGGCCACGATGGCGATGGAAAGTACAGTGCAGGTTTCTGTCGCCCTGCGTGACAAGCTGGTTGAGGCCTATCAGGACATCATGCGCATGCCGATCTGACGGCAGGCAATCGCAACAGATATTTAGGGACAGGTCGTGGATTCAGTCACCACTTACGAGGTTATCCGGCAGACCATCATGACGACGCTGATTTCATCGGCGCCGGTGCTGATCGTCGCCTTGGCCGTCGGTCTGGTGATCGCCTTTTTCCAGGCCTTGACGCAGATTCAGGAAATGACACTGACCTTTGTCCCCAAGATCGCCGCTATCTTTGTAACTCTGGCACTGTCCTTGCCCTTCATCTTTTCCACCCTCCTGCAACTGTCAGATCGCATCTTTGATTTGATCAGCAACGGAGGCGTGTGACATGCGCCGCTTGATCGCAGCAGTCTTTGGTTTGTGCCTGATCGCGCAGACCTCCCTCGCGACAGAGGCAAATCCCTGGGCCGGCTTTTACCGGCTGTTGACCCCAAATACCCAGAACACCCCCTATCCAACCACCTTTTGCCTGTCTGCCATTCTGGAGGCGCAGGACCGCTACGAGATTCCGAACAACCTGCTTTTGGCCATCGGCCTGCAAGAAGCCGGGCGGCGCGTCAACGGAGAGCTGACGGTCTGGCCCTGGACCGCAAACTACGATGGCGAAGGTGTGTTTTTCGGCAGCAAACAGGCGATGGAAGCCTGGGTCCGGCAAAAACAGGCGGGCGGCGCCAGTTCGATTGATGTCGGCTGCATGCAGGTCAACCAGAAATGGCACGGAAAACATTTTGCCTCTCTCGAAGAGGCCGGCGATCCCGAAACCAATGTCGATTATGCCGCGCGGTTCTTGCGGGCGCTCTACAATGAGACCAATGATTGGTGGGATGCCGCGGGCCGCTATCATTCCTCTACGGATGTCTACAAAGACATTTACCTCAGAAAATTGTCACATAATCAAGAACTTGCCAATACGCACCTTGCCCAGTTCACGCAGGAAGTGCGCTTTGGTCAGTCACATGCACCGGCAAGCCGCCCTGCCCCAACCATCGGTTGGAGCGCGGAAATGACAGGCACCGGCGCAACCCGGATGAGCGATTCACTGTCGATCTATTCTGCCCTGCCGATCCAGCCGATCCTCCCCGCATACAGCGAGGTGAACTGAAGCCATGGCAACTCCGGATACCAACATCAGAACCGAAGGCCCGATCATCAGCTTTGCCCGTTTGGGGCACAGCAACCGTGATATCGGCTTTGCCATTGGCGTTATCCTCATTCTGGCGATGCTCTTTGTGCCGCTGCCGCCGGTCCTGCTGGATGTGGGGCTTGCGGTCTCGCTGTCTTTGGCGGTCCTGATCTTGATGGTGTCCCTGTGGATCGGCGCACCGCTTGAATTCAACTCCTTCCCGACCCTGCTGCTTGTGGTCACGATGTTGCGTCTTGCGCTCAATGTCTCGTCGACGCGGCTGATCCTCAGCGAGGGTCACAATGGTCCCGGTGCAGCGGGCAATGTGATCGAGGGTTTTGCCGATTTCATCGTCGGTGGAGACTTTGTCATCGGGATCATTGTCTTTGCTATCCTTGTGATCATCAACTTTATCGTTATCACCAAAGGTTCCACCCGGATTGCCGAAGTGGCGGCGCGGTTCTCTCTGGATGCGATGCCCGGCAAACAGATGGCGATTGACGCCGATCTCGCCGCAGGTGTGATCAGTGATGAAGAAGCCAAAGTGCGCCGCAAAACCGTTGAGGAAGAAAGCTCCTTCTTCGGGGCCATGGACGGTGCGTCCAAGTTTGTGCGCGGCGATGCGATTGCCGGTCTGATTATCACCTTGATCAACGTCTTTGGCGGTATCCTGATTGGTATGATGACCCATGATCTGAGCATTGGTCAGGCGATGAGCAACTATACCGTTCTGACGATCGGTGACGGGTTGGTGACACAAATCCCCGCTTTGATCGTGTCCCTGGCCGCCGGTCTTCTGGTGACCAAAAGCGGCACCCATGGCGCGGCAAACGAGGCGGTTCTGGGCCAGCTCAGCAATTTCCCCAAGGCGCTTTACATGGCGGCGGGGCTGACTTTCTGCATCGGCTGGTTGCCCGGTTTCCCGCTCCCCGTTTTTGTGCCGCTGGCCGCCGGGATGGCCGGGTTTGGCTATGTCATGCAACAGCAGGTCAAAGTACGCGCCGACCGTGACGCCCAGATCGAAGAAGACCGCAAAACGCCCAGTGAAACTGCAGAAGATCCGCTGGCTGACATGCTGCGGGTCGATGATGTGCGGCTTGATCTGGGCACCGCGCTTGTCCCGATGATCACAACGGTCAACGCCGCCCTGCCCGGCAAGGTCAAGAGCCTGCGGTCCCTATTCATCAAGGATTTCGGCTTTGTTCTGCCGCCTGTACGGATCAAGGATGACGCCGATCTGCCTGCGGGCACCTATTCGATTTCCTTGCAAGGGGTCGAGGCGGCCCGCGGCGAGGTCGATCCAATGATGATGATGGTGATCAACCCTTCCGGCGGCGAGATTGATCTGCCAGGCAAGCGCACCCGCGAACCCACGTTTGGCCTTGAGGCGATCTGGGTGGATGAGGCCCGCGCGTCTGAGGCAGAGCTGATGGGGATGACGGTTGTGGACCCCGAAAGTGTGATCACCACCCATCTGACCGAAGTGATCAAGGAACATATGCCCGAGATCCTGACCTATGCCGCCGTGCAGGATCTGATCGAGGGACAGGACAAGGATTACCAGAAACTGTTGTCCGACAGTTCCAACAACAGCCCGGCCGTGATGCTGCAACATGTCTTGCAAGCGCTGCTGGCAGAGCGTGTGTCGATCCGCAATCTGCCCAAGATCATCGAGGCAGTGGCCGAAGCCAGCGCCAACACCAAGAACATCCGCACTGTGATCGAACATGCCCGCGGCAAGCTGTCGAAACAGATCTGTCAATCGCTTGTCGATGCGCAGGGCTATGTGCCGGTGATCAACTTGGGCGGCGAATGGGAGCGCGAGCTGGTCAATTCCATCTCGACGACCAATGGCGAGGATACATTCCTGATGTCGCCGTCACGGGTGCAGGAATTTGTGCTGGCGATGCGTAAGGAAATTCAGAAATTCTCTTCTGCCGATGAATGGCCCGCGATCCTGGTCACCCCGCAAGCGCGGCCTTACGTCCGGTCGATCCTCGAACGGGTCAGCCCGATGACACAGGTGATTTCCCACAACGAGGTCCACCGCAAAGCATCCCTGCGCACGGTCGGCACCGTCGGGCCATAACCGATGTCGCTCGACGCATTTGTCACCTCGATTGTTCTGTCCTATCTGGTCGTGTTTGCCCGCCTCGGCTCTGCCCTTATCTTCATGCCCGCCTTTGGCGAAGTTCAGATCCCGATCCGGGCGCGGCTGTCTTTTGCATTGGTGCTTTGCGCTGCCTTGCTGCCGATCACCCCCGTGCAGGCCGCAATGCCGGATGATCCGGTCGCGCTTGCCCTGATGCTGGGTGTTGAGGTGACGATTGGTCTTTGGATCGGGCTCACCGCACGTATTTTGCTGTCGGCATTGCAGTTTGCCGGCTTTCAGGTGGGCCAGGTGTCCGGTTTAGCCAACGCCTTTGGTCCCTCATTCGGGTCATTCGAAGGCGCAACCATGGTCGCCACCTTAATGTTGATCAGCGCGGTCACGATGATCTTTGTCACCGACACCCACCACATCATCTTGCGGGCCTTGCTGTCGAGTTATGAGCTGTTTCCTCCCGGCCAGATCATGCTTGAAGATATGACAGACCAACTGCTCAAGGCCGCAGGTCAAAGCCTTTACATCGGCACCGCCGTTGCCGCCCCGTTTTTTGTCATGGGCGTTGTGTTGAACCTCGGGATGGGCCTGGCCAACCGGATGATGCCGCAATTGCCCGTGTTCTTTGTCGCCGCCTCCCTTCTGATCGGCGCGGGCCTGCTCATTCTCGCGATTTCCATGCCCGCGCTGCTCGATTTCTTTATATCGGAGTTTCAGGATTGGCTTGTTGGCTTTAAGCTCTGAGTTATGGCCGAGAACAACGACAGCACAGAAAAGACGTTAGAACCCACCGAAAAGCGTCTGCAGGATGCGCGGCGCAAGGGGGATGTGCCGTCCTCCAAAGAGACCGGCAATATGGTGGTGGTTATCGCCTTGCTGGGCATCACTGCGCTGGTTTTGCCCTTTCAAACACCCCATGTTGTCGGCGCGCTCAGCACATTGATCGAACAAGCCTCCAGCCTGACCGTGGCCACTGGCGAGCCGGGCCTGACACGCCTTGGCCAGATCATGGGCGATTTCTTTTTCACGTTGGCCATTGCTGTGGCCCCGTTGTTCGGGGTCTTGCTGATCGGCGGTCTGATCGGCGCGGCCATTCAGGGCGAAACCGTGATCGCCTTTGAGCGGATCAAGCCAAAATTGTCGAAAATCTCGCCCCGCGAAGGCTTCAAACGCCTGTTCTCGGCGAATTCCTTTGTCGAATTTATCAAAAGCATCATCAAGGTTTTTGCTGTTGGCGCGATGGCCATCTGGATCACCAATCAGGCTGTCCGCGCGATCTGGATGACCTCCGGCTTTATCCCCGAGTTTCTTCCGGGATATCTGGTCAATTCCGCTGGCAAGCTTCTATTGGCCGCAGCGATTTTCCTCGTGCCATTGGCCGTCGCCGATATCCTGTGGCGCAGGTTTGACTGGCGGCGCAAACAGCGAATGAGCCAGAAAGAACTGCGCGACGAGATCAAGGAAAGCGAGGGATCGCCCGAAATTCGCGGCAAACGCGCCCGCCGCCGCCGCGAGCTGTCGCAACAAAGGACCATCGCCGTGGTGCCCATTGCCGATGTCATCCTCGCCAACCCGACCCATTTTGCCGTGGCGCTGAAATATGACCCCGTCACCGATGTTGCACCGATCTGTATCGCCAAAGGCGCAGACCATCTGGCACAACGCATCCGTGAAGTGGCTTTTGAAAACGAGATCCCTGTGGTCGAAAACAAACCGCTTGCACGGCTGCTTTATGACACGGTCGAGATTGATCAGCCCGTGCCGGTGGAACATTGGGAAATTGTCGCCGAAATCATCAGCTTTGTCTTTGACCGCAAGAACAACAGACCGCACAAGATCCCCGAAGGATCGACCCTGCAAACCAGCCTGAATTGATCTTACTTCAGCTTGATCCCGACCAGATCCTGATCGCCCGGCAATTGCGACCGTTCCAGAATGATCTTTGACACTGCCCGCGCCCGCACCGGCGATACCTTGGCAAGAATTGGCGCCGCTGATCTTGGGTTCATCGTGCCCAGCACCATGACCGTGGTTTCGATATCCAGATCATCCATGATCCGTGCGGCATCGGCTGGTTTCATGTTCTTGTAAAAATCGATCAAGCGGTTGAGGTCATCCGTTTTGTTGGCCTCAATCCGGCCCAACAGCGCCTCAATGGAGGCCTGCAATTCGGTCAATGACCCCTTTTCGATCGCAAGCCGTTCCCGTGCCAGGGCCAGTTCGGCCTGCCGGTCCAGAACTTCCTGCTTTTGCAGGGCAACCAGCTCCCGCTCACGGGCCAGTGACCGCAACACATCTTCGGGGGCTTCGCATTCGCTGCCGCCCATTGGCAAATCAGCCACCAGCGGCGGCACGTCCTTAGCCGGCTCCGGTGCTGCGTCTTTCTTTTCTGCCGCCGCGGTCTGGACAACGGCAACATCCGGCACCGGGTCAACCGTATTGAACATCGGCAACTCAGGGAACGACATCGCCGCCTTGGCAAACAATGTCAGCCCCAGACCGCCCAAAATCACCTTACCGCTCAGCAGTCGCAGCATGGATCAAACCCTCGCCGTCGAAGAGGTTTCAAAGAACTTGCGCACAAGATCTTTCTTGTCGCGCATCACCCGCAGGCCCGGCACCTCTGGCGCTTCGGCTGCGGCGCGACGGCTGGAGAATGCCGCCTCGGCTGGCGTTTCTGGCGCGGCTTTTGCTTGCGGTTCGTGGATCTGCTCCGCCACTTCGATGTTTTCGCGCATCAAATGCACCGAATGCTCGGTCTTATCCACCGCAGAGGAAAACTCATCCACCAACGGCTCCAGCTCCTTGAGCGTCGCCATCAACTGTCGCACTTTGCGGGACACCGAATAGCCATAGGCAATGCTTCCCACCAGCAGCACAATGATCACACCATCAATTATCGTCGCCATCATTTTCGGGCACCTCCAAAGTTGAGAGTTTCTCTGTAATTTGAACGGCGACAAAGCCGTTGTTGCGTTTGCCAAGGGACACTTTGAACATGGGCGCATCGGCGCAGGTCATGATCGCGTCCTGCCCTTCTTCGATCCCAAACTCGACGGTATCACCGGGCTGCCATGACATAATCTTCTGGATCGGGATCGCCTCTTCGGCCATCACCACTTCCAATTCCATATGTGCGCGTTCAATCTGGTCGCTGATCAGATCATGCCAGACATTCTGCGCCTGACCGCGGTCGCCAAAATAGATCTTTCCAAGATCAGGGCGGATCGGCTCAAGCGCGTCATAGGGGATCACGACATCCAGCACCCCGGCATGACCCGCCATCGCCACGGAAAATTTCATCCGCGCACAAAGCGCCGAATGTTTGGCCACACTGGCCGCATCCGGATCGGTATCCACGCGGTCCAGCTCAAGCTCCGCCTTGCCAACAACCGACAAGGCCCGCTGAAGCTCTGCCAGAATGGCCGCCGCCAGCCGTTCACCAAAGGCCAGTTCGATGGCGGTATATTCGTCATCGTCGTCATCGTTGATCTGCTTGGCCGTGCCGCCCAGCATCAATTCGACCGAGGTCATGAACAGCGTCCGGTCAATGGCCAGCATGATCTCCCCCTCAAAGGGATGACCGGTGCCCACTGCCAGCAGCGCGTTTTGTGGCAATCCCTCGATGATCTGGCCCATCGGGATGTAATCCAGCTGCACCAATGACGCCTCGCACAGCGCCCGCATCAGATCAGGAAACGCGATCGAGATGTTCTCGACCAACCGCTCGCCAATGATGTCGAGCATCGGCAAACGGTCGAATGTGAAATCCGACAGACGGATAATCTCGTCTATGAGATTGACCTCGTCGGCTTCGACCTTTTCCTCTGCCAGTGCTTGATTCACCGCTGCATTCCTTACTGAACAATCAGATCTTTGATGAGAATTTCCTGCGGCAGATCACTGCCCGCTGCCGCCCGCGCCCGTTTGAGCAACTCCGCCTTCACAAAAAGCAGCCCTGCCATCCCGCGCACATCCGCCTCGGTCAGCCCACGCAGGTAAGAGTTGAACAGATCGCGCATGAACGCCTGGCGTTCTTCCATGATTTCCGATGCGCCCTCATCTGGGCGATAGGCCACCACAAGATTGACCTTGAGAAACGCGCGCGTTGGCGCACCCTGCACGTCATAGCCTTCGATGTTGGTCAGCATCTCACCAAAATCCAGCAGCCCACTGTCATGGGATGCCTCACTATGGCCACCATCATCCTTGGCCTTTAGTGCCTCGGCCTTTTCGGCCTCATGGCCATCCTTGGCCAGCGGGTCGGTGATGCCATTGCCCTTTTTCGCGTGATCATCCTTGCCGCCGTGACCATCGTCCTTTTCATCGCCGTGATCGTCGCCATGCGCCTCATCTTCATCCTTGTACTCTGGCTCATAGGCTTCGGCGTCCTGCATGTAGGCCATCCGCGCCAGGAAAAAGCCCGCACCAAGCGACACCAGGCAAAACGCCATGGCCGCCACGAGCATCTTTTTCGAACCTTTGGGTTTGGCCTCCGGTGTGTCTCCCGCTGCCGCCGCCTCCGGTTTGCGCTTTTCTTTTGCCTTGCCAGCCATGGATAAATTGGGCTCCTCTACTCAAGAATAATCCGTCTTTTCTGGGGAAAATACAAGTTTAGTTTTGGTTAATTCTTGCTTTTAACCTTTTCTTAATGCTGTATAGTGACAAGAAAAATATGCGGAGCATTTCGTGCAGGGTTTGATTGACAATTTGATGGCGCTTGGGCGCCAACGGCTGCTTATCCTTGCGGGGACCGCCGTGGGGGTTATCCTTGCGATGCTGCTGGGCCTCAACGCCGTGGCGACCCCCGATTACGCGCCGATCTACTCAAATCTCTCGGTCACGTCCGCCAATTCCATCGAGGCCACGCTGGCCAACGCCGGTTTCAAGGTGTCGGTCTCCGAAGACGGGTCCAGCGTTTCCGTACCCCGCCCCGATGCCGCCCGTGCGCGAATGGTTCTGGCCGAATCCGGCGTTGCGATTGACGGCGATCCGGGTTGGGAGCTGTTTGACGAAAAAAGCGGCTTGGCGATGAACTCCTTCCTGCAAAAGATCAACCGCATGCGCGCAATGGAGGGTGAGCTGGCCCGCTCGATCCAAACCATTGATGGCATTTCCACGGCGCGGGTGCATTTGGTCCTGCCTGACCGCGAACCCTTTTCGCGAGAGGCACCGGCACCCCGCGCCTCTATCATTGTGCGCCCCGAACCGGGCCGCGCTGTCACCCGCAAGCAAGCTGTCGCGGTGCGCACTCTGGTCGCTTCCGCCGTGGCGGAGCTTGATCTGGCACGTGTCACCGTCCTGTCTGCCAGCGGCGAAACCATCCTCGCCGAAGGGACAGACGGCAACGGCCAGGCGACAATTCAATCCGCCAAGGCCGGGATCGAAAACCGTTTGGGCCAGGAAATTCAAAACATCCTGACCGCACGCGTCGGCGCGGGTAACGCGCGGGTTCGGGTCAATGTCGATCTCGTGACACAACGAGAAGTCATTGTAGAACAAACATTTGACCCGGATCAGCAAGTCGTGCGGTCCACCGAAAACAAATCCGAAAGCCAAAGCGGCACCGAGGATGGCGGCAACGTCGGCATCGAAAACAACATCCCCGCAGCCTTGGGCGGAGATGGCCCGGGCACCACCTCCAGCCGCTCTGAATCTGACGAGCTGGTGCAATATGAGATCGGCAACACACGCCGCGAGATTATCCGCGAGGCCGGTGATGTGCGCCGCATGACAGTCGCGGTCTTGATCAACGGAATTTACAACGTCGACGGCTCCGACGTGACCTATGCAGAACGCACACCCGAAGAACTGGACCGCCTGACAGAGCTGGTCAAATCCGCGGTCGGCTTTCAGGAAAATCGCGGTGACAGCGTATCCGTCGATAGCATGCGGTTCATGGATTACTCCATGGAACTTGGCGATCCGGTTGAAATGTCCCTGATGGACAACCTCTCTGAGAACATCGTCACTATCATCCGAAGCGTCATGGCACTGTTGATTGTTGGGCTGGTCATGGTGATGGGCGTGCGCCCCGTCCTGCGCCGCCTCAACCCGCCAGAACAGATCGAAGCGGACCCCGAAACCACCGGCGGCGCCCCTGCCCTTCCTGCTGGCGATGCGGCTGATGCAGAGGCTTTGGCAGCCGGAACAGCGGGCATGCAAGCCCTGCCCAATGGCGAAAACCCGCCCGGCACCGCCGCCCTTCCCGGAACAGGCCGCGCCGCCGCAAACGGCGTAGATGCACGGGATTTGCTTGCCGATGACTATGACGACGATGAAGATCACGAATTTGTCGAGAAACAGGGCATTCGCGGCAATCTGCGCAAGAAAAAAATTGATAATATCCAACGCCTTGCCGATGAGAAGCCCGAAGAGGTTCTGCGCGTTCTACGTTCATGGTTGATGACTGAGGCCGAGGCATGATCGACCTGTTTCAGCGCAACTTTGACACTGAGCCGGCGGAAAAGCCCAAGGACTCGCCCCAAGATAAAATGAACGAACTCGCGGCCTTTGCAGAACAGGAGCTGCGCATCAAAGAAGCCCGACAAGAGGGCTTTGAAGCAGGCCGTTCAGTTGGACGGCAGGATGCCCAAGGCGAATATGACGCTGCCCGTGAAGAGCGGCTCACTCAGGAACGCTCAGCCATCCGCGATCAGCTAAACGCCGTGCTTGAACAAGATGCCGAACTGCGCCGCACATCCGAACGGGATATCGTGGAATTGTTCTTGGGAATCGCCGAACGATTGGTGCCGGAACTTCTTGAAAACTACGGCACAGATCTGGCCATCGAACGCATCCGTCAAAGTGTGGCCCTTGCACGAACCGATCCGGTCCTGACCATTCGCGCCTGCCCGGACGTGGCCGAAGCCCTGCAATCCGAAGCGCCCGAATGGCTCGCCTCCGCCACCCGCACAGCGCAAATTGACGTGGTTGCAGACCCTGAACTATCGAGAAGTGCCGCACAGGTCAGATGGAAGGGCGGGCGTCTGGATTACGACATCGAACAGGCCAGCATCGCGGTGCTTGCCTCCCTTGCCACTGCGGCAAAAGAATTCAACGAAGACACTGGGAAAGCTGGATAAATGGTAGACGAAAAACAGGAAGCTGCCGAAATGAACACCCCTCAATCGGCACAGATCGACCCCGATGAACTGGCCCCCGAAGCGCCAGCAGAAAAACCGCCGACAGCCAAGAAAGGCGAGGGCAAAAGCCTTGATGCAATCTTTGGTGTCAAACTGGATGTGCGTGTCGTCCTGGGCCGCAGCCGCATGCCGATCTCGGAATTGCTCGACCTGACCAAGGGCTCGGTGATCGAACTGGACCGCCGCATTGGCGAACCTGTTGATATCATGATCAATGATCGCATGGTGGCCCGCGGCGACCTGGTGCGCGTACAAGGCGATATGCTGGGTGTGGCGCTGCGGGAAATCGTCAAAGACTTCATCACAGACGCCTGATCTTGCCGCGTTTCGCCTCTCTTTCGCGCAGGGCATTTGCCCCGCTGGCGGCCGCCGCGCTGATTGTCCTGCTCGGCGTGCAATTGGCCAGCGCCCAAGACAGCGAAATCGGCGGTCTGATCCGCGATCTGTCCACCACTCTGGGCAACACCGAACCCGGCAGCGACGCGGGCGCCAGCCTGTCCGGGCGCTTGATCCAGCTCTTTGCGGTCATCACATTCCTCAGTGTGGCGCCGGGTCTTCTGGTTGTGATGACCAGCTTCACACGTTTTGTCATTGTCTTTGCGATGCTGCGCCTCGCCTTGGGCTTGAACCAGACACCGCCCAACATTGTGCTCAACGCCATGGCGCTTTTCATGACGTTCTTTGTGATGCAGCCGGTGTTCGATGACGCATGGCAGGGCGGCGTGCAGCCCTTGATCCGCAATGCCATCACCGAAGAACAGGCCATGCAGAACATCGCAGAGCCGTTCCGCGAGTTTATGCTGGTCAACACCCGAGACAAAGATCTGCAACTGTTTCAGGACATCGCCGGAGAAAGCCCCGATCCGGCCGATGGCCCTGACGCTGTGCCCAGCTGGCGCGTGCTGGTGCCGGGTTTCATGATCTCGGAATTGCGCCGCGCGTTTACAATCGGATTTCTGATCTACCTGCCTTTTGTCGCGATTGACTTGATCGTCGCCTCAGTCTTGATGAGTGCGGGCATGATGATGCTCCCGCCGGTCTTGGTCTCGCTGCCCTTCAAGGTCATCTTCTTTGTCTTGATCGACGGGTGGTACATGCTCGCCGGATCGCTCATTCAGTCATATTTATCTGGTTAATCGCCGCCCTTCGCAAAGAAAGAGATGTTCATCAAGGATAGCTTGGTTTATTCTTGGTTAAACCTTTCGCTCGTGATCAGGACATTTGGCACAGATGAATCAATTCGTCCCCTTCCGCAAACACCGCCGCATGTCGGGCGCTCAGAAATCGGCAATTCTGTTCCTCTGCCTTGGGGAAGAACGCGGCGGCGCATTGATGCAGAAACTGGACGTGTCAGAGATCCGCCAGATCACCACCGCCATCTCCACCATGGGCGAAGTGGACGCCAGCATCGTCGAAGAAATTATGGTCGAGTTCGGTCAGAAGGTCAGCCAGATCGGCGGTGTTGTCGGCTCAATCGAAGCGGCCCGCGGCTTGCTCAAGGAATTTTTGCCAGAAGAACGTGTGGCAGAGATTTTGCAAGAGATCGACGGCAACACCACTGACAATGTCTGGCGCGATCTGTCCGATCTGGACGAGAAACAATTGGTCGAATTCCTGCGCAAGGAACACAATCAAACCGTCGCTGTGATCCTGTCCCGCATTCGCCCGGATGCTGCCGCCAAGGTCTTGCCGCTGCTGGGGGCCGACCGCGCCACCGATCTGATTGAGCGGGTGATGGAGATGGACAACCTGCCCAACGACACCATCATGAACATCGAAAACACCCTGCGGGATGATGTGTTGGCCAAGGCCGGTCGCAGCGCCGAGGCCCGCGTCGAAGGACAGCTGGTATCAATCTTCAACAAGCTGGACGAGGATCTGTTTGGCAACCTGTCCCGCGAACTGGAACAACGCCAGCCGGATCAATTCCGTGCCATCAAGCAAAAAATGTTTGTATTTGATGACCTTATGAAATTCGAGGCCGTCACACTGGGCAAGATCATGCGCGAGGTGACGGGCAACACCCTGCCGCTTGCCCTGCGCGGCGCCAAAAAAGAAGTCCGCGAACATTTCCTTGAATCTCTGCCATCGCGGTCTCGTGGCATGCTGCAAGAAGAGATGGAATCGATGGGGCCGGTCAAATCCAAAGACGTCAAACGCGCGCAATCGGAATTGGTCGAAGCGGCACTGCGATTGGTGTCTGAAGGTGCCATCGAGATGCCCGATGACGGTGAAGACATGATGGACGATGCCGCCGACTAACCCACGCGATCAGCGATAAAGCTGCGATGCCGAGAATGTCACGGTCGCCACATCCAGCGTGATCGGCACGAACTGCGCACCGAAACTTGCGGATTGCAAGATGCTCACCGCAGGACTGCCCGCCGAGAACTGCGGCGGGTTCAACACGTCAGAAATCGCCATGTAGCGGGTGATCATCCGCTCTTGTTCGGCCGGATCGGCAAGATCCGCGAGGTCATATTTTTCCTCAAACAGCTTCTTCTGCACTTCCAGATCAAGACCAGAAATTTGCTCTGGCAGATTCAGGGTGATCTGGAAAAACTTTGTCAGTTTTGCATCGGCCAGCACTTCAAACCAACTGTTCAGCCCCGCAACCTCTTCGCGGAATTCAAGCACAGTACCCACCGTGCCATTCTGGTTGTCATTCTCATTGATGAACTGCCGGTTATAGAACCGGTCAACAATCTCATCCACCCAGGCTTCATTCGAAAAATTAGGTGTTTGCGGACCATCTTCTGTGGTGAACTCCATCGACAGATGCATCTCGCGGAACCGCGAATCCGTCAGCCGGTTCAACAGCGATGTCTCTTCAACCGGATCACTTTCCAGGATTTTGCGCACCATACCCTTGCCGAAAATCTGATCTTCAAGGTCAAAGGCTTTCATCACAAAGCTATAAACTTCGAAGTCCGCAACCAGCTCTTCTGGCGTGGTGATACTGGCAATCCGCTCACGGAATGCCTCTTCGCCGCGTTTGTTCACGGGATCGTCGCGCATCACTTCGATCTGGCGATCTCGCGTGACGTCAATCAGCCGCAATGCGGTCTGGCTGGTAAGTCCCGAGATGCTGATCATAGCGTATCCTATTCTGCGGCGGTCGCCGCATTTTTCGCCTGTAGCACGTCAAACAACTGCGTCTCGTAGTCCATCACAGGGCGCAGCGCCCGCATCGCCTTGTAAAAATCCGCATGAGACACCTGGCTTGCCGCCTCAAAGATGTGCTGGCTCATATCGTCGTGGAAAACGGGCACCAACTTGCCCAGTTTTTTCTGGATAATCGGGACAAGCTTGCCCCGTACATTCGGATCAAGCAGGGCCGCCTGAATGAAGTAATAGACTTCTTTCACAGGCGAACGCGCTTCGGATTCATCCAAGAGATCCGCCTCGCGGACAATATCGGCGTGGTTTTCGATGATCAGCATCTGCCGGCGATCCGCATTGCGCACCACGCAGCCGTTGATCAAGATCCGTTCGTTTGGTTTCAGGGTCAATCGCAAAGCCATATCAAATCACTCCGCTGCTGTATCAAACGCGCGGCCGCCAAGACCGTCGATGATGCTACGGTTAATATCGATAAGGGGCTTAACGTTTTTGCCACCCGCCATAACGCTCTGCGTATGACCTTCCACCCAAATGGCCAAAGACACCAATGAGGCCCGCAATTCGGGGCTCAAGTTGTTTTCTTTCTCCATGAGATCCATTTTGAACGTCGCCCAAACCTGTTGATTTCTCCACAGCGAATGGCGAAGTCCATCTGCAAGTACCTGCAAACGGTCAATTTTCCGTTCGGCGTTATCGAAAGCGTCAAACTGTTGTTCCAGTTCTGAAGTCACCTGCGCAAGGATGCGGCGCTCAATTTGACGCGGCGCTTCCGTGTGCGAGATGGTCCGCTTATATGCGGCTACACTCATTCTCGTCACCTGTTTGTTTTTTCTGCCTCAGCTTAACTTTAGCCAGACGCGGTTAAGAGAAATTTAAGAATCCGGCATTTCGATGACAAAGTCCGCTTTTGTGCGTTCTTAAACGTCAATCATGGCACATCTGCCACAGATTGAGACTATTTTCCTTGGGAAACCAAGGTTTTGCAGTCTCTTGTTCATGGGAAATTCTTTTGGCCAGCGGCGCGGCAACACAGCACGCGCCGCTGAAGAGGTTAGTTAACGTGGCTTTCCGCCATCTGTTCTGCCTGCAGGCGCCCTTTTGCCATTTCCTGGCCCGCCGGTGCCGCTTGCGCTGCTGTGCGATCTGCAAAAGCGGTCAGCTGACCTTGCTCCAGTCCTGACAGATCCACCAAGAGAGAGCCCAAAACTTGGCCCAACTCTTTGCCCGAATAATAATCCGCTTCGCTCATCGCGCGGGGTTCGACCAACACGATGGTTTCGTCACTGATCTCGATGCCCAGCTCTTCGTCAAGCACATCAGCAAGGCTTGCCCCCGGCATCACCTCGCAGCCACCGTAACTTGCAAACGGTTTCAAATCCTTTTTTCCCGCCTGCGTGATCAAGCAAAGCGTCGGGGCCGCCAAAAGGGAGGACAGGATCTGTGCAAGGGGGGAAAGATCGGCAACTTCGCGGCGCTCAATCGTGCCACTCCAAACGTGCTCAAGAATATCAACCACTGCCACGATCCCCCGATCATCAAACTTAATGCAACTCCAGATTACCTCGCGAAGTTTTCATTTTGAATGAGAGATTTGTTAACCTTTCTGAAACTTTGCCCCAGCCAAACCACCTGAAAACAGTGGGTTTGCAGGCAGGGCCAATTCCGGAATGGTTACCAAAGTCCACAAATTTCCCTTGATTTATGGGGTTCTACATCTAGTGGCGGGGATTTCGCTTGCTCCTAGAGTTTGTGTTCGGGGCAAAATCTAGCAGAAGCTCAGCAGGGGTAGCGAATTTACATTTCCCCTCTTGATAAAAGAGAAAACTACTAAATCCTTAATTCACCATTTTTGGGGAGGGTGCGGCCAGACGTTGCATCCGCATGCAACGATGAAATTTCGCCAGATTTTCAGCTTTCGTTGAACAGATCCGCGCCGTTCGTCGACAGGCAATACCCCGAGGACCGCACGGTCGAAACCGACATCTGGGAACCAAATGAATCCAGCAGTTTTTTCCGGATTTTCGCAACATGGACATCAAACTTGCGATCACCATACCGCCAGGGCCGCGCATCCACCGCATAGCTCAGGTCGTCTCGCGTCACGATTTGCCCATCATGGCTGAACAAAACCCGCATCACCTGCGCCTCGGCTGTCGTCAGGCCGGCTCGCGCCGCGATATAGGCTTCGGTCTCCCAATTGGCATCCCGAACCGAAGCCGAGCTGGTATTGGGCGATTGCCCCAACCGCACAAAAAGACGCAGCGCCAATTCATGTAACGAACAAGGCCAGTCAACCACATCATCCGCACCGGCAAGAAAGGCCTGTGCCCCAAATTCCGACACGCCATTCTGCAGCACGATCACCACAGGTGGGTTCGCTTTTCCTTTCACCCGCTCGATCAGCGCGAGAGCCTCTTCCTTGACCTTGGGTGGAAATACAAACAGCGCCTGAGGGGTAAGAGAAAGTGCCGCGTCCTGCCCCTCTTGGGAAAAATCCTCGATGACATCAAAGTCGTATTTTAAGATAACAGAAAACAGGTAGCTCAACGCAGTCTTCAGCGCCGGGTCGGTGGTGACCAGCACAGAAGAAAAGCGATTTTGGTCCTGATTCATGATCGGTAAAACGACTCTTTGAGAACAACGGGTTAAGACTCACCCTGCCTCAAGTTTGTAACTTTAAGTGGAATTTTTCAACAATTTCTTATTGGAAAATTCACTATTCTTTGCTGCGATCGGACGCAAAACCCGCGCCTCAAGAACAATGAAAGAACAAACCGGCTTTCTTCCAGATTTACCCGATCTTTTCACCTTCTGTTAACTTTCAGTCCTACATAGTACTTGTAACGGTCGCAGAAAGCGCCGGCATAAACCTGGAAACTGGGTAACAAAATGACAGGCACAAACGGCGCTTACGCAACCCGGTCGCTCGCACTCGCAGCGGCACAGCGGTTGGAAAAATTGATCAAACTGACAGAGCACGACGACTTTCTTCATGACACGCTGCAAGCAGCAGGGCATGTCATCACGCAGGCGGGACTTTTGACAAACACGAGCGGCACAACTGATCTTGGTCAGATCTCTCAAAATGGTGGCACCCCCGCTTCGCTGTGCCATTAACACACGCAAAACTAGAGGATTTTGCACAAATGGCGTCTGAAACGGGCGAATTTGCGCAAAAATGAGCCGGTTTGCACATTTTTCTTGTAAAGCAAGGAGAATTGGCGGCTTATCTTGTCCAAAGTTTTGATCATAAGCTCAAAGCATGGATACTCGCCTTTTACATTGCGAGAGTCCGCGCCTTGGGCCGATTGGCAGACAAAGAGAATTTGGAAACAGGCAGGTTGGCGCGCGCATCTGTATGCGCGATCTGATTACGGTCGACTGAAACAAAGAGCGAGATGATTGTGGAAAACAAAAACACAGTTGATCCATCCGATGCCGCGCTGAAAGTACTGAGCGCCTTTGCGTCTCGCGAAAATGCAACAGTAGAAGACGTGCTCTCGCTGGCCCGGCAATTGCCAAACGCCATGAGCGGCATAACCGGCGCAATTGCCAACGCAGGCGAAGCGCCCAAACCGCCCGTTCCAACCGCTGTCATGGCCCATCCGGCGGTTCCGGTTTCCAAATCCGTAACCAATGACACCGTCACCTGCTTGTGTTGTGGCCGGTCCTTTACGATGCTCAAGCGTCACCTCAAGGCGGAACATGGCCTGACCGAAGATCAATACCGCCTGCAATTTGATCTGCCAGAAGACCACCCGCTGGTCGCGCCAAACTATTCCATCCGCAAGGCCGAATACGCCAAACGGATCGGTCTTGGGAAATATGCCCGCGATGACAGCACCCAGCAAAGCGGCAGACCCTCGGTCTGACACCCGGAGACAGGGCCACAGTATTGCCCCAATTTGGTCCTCCTTAACTCACACTTAACATTGATAACTGCCCTAACCGCGGACTAGCAGAAGCACGCCCGCCGAAAACGATCGAACCAATCGACGTGGACGAGGCAGAGCATCATGGCAGCAGCAGCGCAGCCCAAGATTTTTAAGAAGATCGAAGTCATCGAAGGTGGCGGCCATCACGGTGGCGGCTGGAAAGTGGCTTACGCGGACTTCATGACAGCGATGATGGCGTTTTTCCTGCTTATGTGGATCCTCGCCAGCTCTGACGAAGCCAAATTGCGCGGCATCGCGGAATATTTCACCAATGCGACCATGCCCGGCGGCAGCGGCGTATTGGATGGTGCAACTCTCGGACCACCCGGCACATTGACCGCCTCAAACGGCAGTGTCGTGGCGCGTGGCTCCGAACTTGGCAAAATTGACGATCCCTCCCCCGCCAAATGGGAGATTCGCGACGTCACCCCCACATCCGACCCCAAGGAAAAAGTGCTCGGCTCCAAAGAAGGTGATCACGAACACCCCGCCGCTGCAGACGCCGCGGTAGAGTTCAGCGACTCCGGAAAAGAAGGCACCGCCGAGGGAACCGGTGGCGAAGACGCCGCGATGGCCGAAGTACGCGAACAAGATGACAACCAATTCGAAGAACTCCGCAAAGAAATTCAACATGCCATGCAGGCGAACCCTGATCTCAAGGATCTCGAAGCCAATGTTATCTTTGAGAAAACCCCGGATGGCCTGCAAATTCTGATTGTCGATCAGGACGGAAAACCGATGTTCCACAGCGGCCGCGCCGAAATGGCGGGTGCAACCAAAACCCTGATGACCAAGCTTGGGCAATCGCTTTCAAACATCCCCAATCGCATGGTCCTGTCTGGCCACACCGACGCCGTGCCATTCGCCGACAGCACCAAATACGACAACTGGGATCTGTCCTCGGATCGCGCCAATGCCACCCGCCGTGTGTTTGAAGGGTCCGGCGTAAACCGGGCCCGCATCATCCGGGTGTCAGGTCTGGCCGATACACAACTGTTGGTCCCGGAAAACCCGGAAGATCCGACCAACCGCCGCATCTCCATTCTGGTGCAGTACCGCCAAAAAGCCGACATGGCCCCGATGGTGAAAGAAGCCAAAGCGGATATGCCCGCGGAAAAGATGGATGATCCCGCGCCAACCGAAGATCACGCTGAAACTGATATGGATACGGTTCAAGAAACTCAGCATGCCGCGGATCATACAGAACCCGAACCAAGCCCTCTTGGCGATCAGGTCTTCCAACATCTGCGCAGCGCGCTGCGTTAAACCTGAGGCACCAATGCCGCCGGCCTCGATTTGCGCACTGTCGCAAACCGGGGCCGCCGCGCATTTTCCGCCGACTTTCTCAGAAAATCAGGCAACAGCGGGTTCAACTCATTTGCCCGCTTCGGTTTGTCCTGAAAAGGATGCCGCCGGAAGGAAGGGGCCGGTACAACCGTCGGCGCCTGGATCGGACTTGCGCGATAGTCCTTCTGCTTGAGACCCAGCAAGACTTCGGGATCAAGCCCCTCTTCCAGTGCATAGGTATAGTTGACGGCGTAATCGATCGCCTCTTCCAATATCGCAGGATAGGACGCGACCAATTCCATCAAACGGCGCTCATCGGAATACAAGAACTGTTTGGTCTCATAGCCGATCACCTTGGGCACAAAACAAACCGCCTCGGCTGGAACGCCCAAGGTCTGCACCAGTCTGGCGGGCACGCGCGGGCGCTCATCACGGCGGAACACGATCATGCTGCAATCGCCATCGCGCATCAAACAGGCAGCAAGGCAAATGTCGCTTGGCCAGGCCGAGAACACATGTTTCACGTCTTCGCCGTCAATCAGCACCACCAAAACACTCTCGGTACTGTTCATGCGCCTGATCTCCAAACCGTAATATACATACCTAAACTTGTATTCTTCCCCTAAGCGGTGTCAACTGTTATTGGTTCCTCAGTTTTATACTTAACATCAGCCAACTATCCTTGAGTTTTGTCGAGAATAGAGGTTAAACTTCTACGGACCGACGCAGAGGGCGCAAAATGACAGTTATCCTGGGTTTCGTTGTTGTTATGGGCATGGTTTTCGGCGGCTATATGCTGTCCGGGGGCGAGATGGGCATCATCACACACGCCCTGCCATTTGAAGGCATGATGATCGGCGGTGCGGCCATTGGTTCGTTCATTGCGGCCAACTCTCTGGGCGACATCAAAGGCGCGGCAAAGGGGCTCGTTAAAACCTTCAAAGGGCCCAAGTGGAAGAATAAAGATTACATCGATCTGCTGAACCTGATGTTCACACTGGCCAAGATGTACCAACAGAACGGCATGTTGTCCCTCGATGAACACATTGAAAACCCTAAGGAAAGCACGATCTTTTCCCAATACCCCAAGCTGCAGAAAGATCACTTTGCCATTGATTTGATCACCGACAGTTTCCGTATGCTCGCCCTGCAGTTTGATGACCCCTACCAGGCCGAAGACGTGATCAACCGCAAGCTCAAGAAACACCATCACGAGGCGCTTGTTGCACCGCATGGCCTCACTGTTGTGGGCGACGCTTTGCCTGCGATCGGGATTGTTGCGGCGGTTTTGGGCGTTATCAAAACCATGGCCTCCATCGACAAACCGCCCGCCATTCTCGGTGGTATGATCGGCGGCGCTTTGGTGGGGACGTTCTTGGGAGTTTTCCTTGCCTATCTTTTTGTGGCTCCGCTGGCCAACCGGCTTGAGGCCATCGAAGAGCAGGACGGCATTTACTACGCTGTGATCCGCGACATCTTCATCGCGATGCTGCACAACCATTCGCCTGCCATCTGCACCGAGATTGGCCGCGGCAACATCCCAAGCAACCTGCAGCCATCCTTCTATGAGATGGAAGAGGCACGACAGTCGGCGCCAGAGGCCGCTTAACCGATGCCTCCGCGCAACCGCTTGGCCGCGCTCAAGCTGATTGGCCGCATCAAACAACACGAACTGGAAAGCATCGGCGCGGAACTCTCTGCCCTGCGTGCCGCCCAATCGGATCTGGACCGGCAAAGCGCAGATCTGTCCCAGCAGGCCGCGACCGAAGCCAGCCAAAGCAACGCAGACACCCGCCCCTATCTGCCCGGCTATCTCAAATCAGTTGATATCAAGCAGCGCGGCCTCGAAGAAGAACGTGAAAAACTCGAAGAACAGGCCGCGCTGGCCGAAGCCCGCTTGTTCACCGCGTTCCGCGAGACCAAGACCAACGAAACAGTGCTGGATCGTGCGGTCAAAGAACAAAAGTCAGAAGAGGCGCGTGCCGAAATCGCCGCGCTGGATGATGCAGGCCGCAATCTGTTCTTGCTCAAACGGGGCGAGGGCGAGGGGTAGCTTTCCCCGAAAGGGTCAGGCCGCCGCCTCGTATTTTGTGGTCCAGATCTCGTTTATCTGATCGGCCAATGTCATCGGATCAAAAGGTTTGCCAATCACGTCCAGATCGGCCGGATGCACGATCAACCCTTCGCCGCCGTCCATCAACCGCGCCGTCAGATAGATACAAGGCACGTTCTCGAACCCTGGCATCTTGCGGATTTCCACCAATGTCTCTGGCCCGGTCAACCCCGGCATCTGTACATCGCTCAAGATCAATTGCGGTTGAAATTCCTCGATCACCGCCAGCGCCTTGTCGCCGCGATCCACCTGCATGATGTCGAAATCGCCCACAAGATTCAGGGCCATTCCAGTGATCTGCAAAATCTCGGCATCGTCTTCGACGTGCAAAATCTTCTTTAGCTCAGCCATCCTGTTTCCCCGCTTTCCACGTTTTAGTTTTCCGTTTCATTTTCACGCCCGCCGCCGACCGCGTCCGCCACCACTTGCGAATTTCGAGACCACGCCCCGGCCCGCCTGCTTTTTCTCGGCCGAAGAAACGATCAGCGTCACCGGCCAACCGGATGGCAAACGCCCGCCCTGCATCGGGAACAGGGCCAGCGTCGCGGCATCATTGCCCTCGCCAAAATGCGCGATCAAGTCATATTGGGTCTCGCGCGACTTTGTGACGGCTGCACCCTTGTTCCGGACCGTTTCTATCTCCTGCTCGGCCAACCATTGAGCGACCTCTTTGTCGTCGCTGATCCCCAGAACCTTGGCCATCTCACCACCTTCACCGACAAGCAGATCACTGCATTCGCGCAACCAATCCCGCACCATTGTACCCGACGTGATATTGCGTGCGGCAACATCCTGCCGAGCGTTCTTTGGCTGCGTGATCTCGATGACGGAAACGTCACAGTTTTCCAGATCGTCACGCTGCAGCAGCTCCACCATCAAGGCTTGCTCATGGCTCGACAGCCAGTTCAATACCGTCGACTGACCCACGACGCCGCGGCCCTTTGCGACCTGCAATGCGTTCACGCGGCCAAGCTCGAATTTAACGTTCGTTCCAGTTTCGCGGCTTTTGGTTACCAAACGGTCAATCGCGGTTTCACCCACTAGGGGCGTCGCAATCGCAACCGTATCCGGCAAGGTATCGGTAAAGGTCAGGTCTGCGCTGTCGTCAGATCCCTTGCGCGAGATCGGCACAACCGTTTCGCCATCCAGCATCGGCAGATCGACAAAAAATTCGGTGCCGATGCCTTCTTTGCTGATAAATGCAATCCGGCCTTTGTGATGCTCAACGATCAGTTTCACAATCGACAGGCCAAGACCGGTGCCGCCCTTGGACCGGGTGTCAGAACTGTCCGCTTGGGTAAACTTGTCAAAGATCGTGGCCTGCGCCTTTTCCGGAATGCCATCACCAAAGTCCCGGATAGAAATGCGCAAACGGCCTTCATACTCCCTCAAGGACACCAGGATCTCCGATCCCTTGTGCGAGAACTTGGCCGCGTTCGACATCAGGTTGTCCATCACCTGCGTCAGGCGCGTGGCATCGCCATAGGTGCGGAATTCATTCTCTTTCGCATCGCCAATCCGCCGCAAGGTCACGCCAAACTTCTCGGCATAGAACTTGTTCGCCTCAAGCGCGTCAGACACGACCGTGTTCAGATCAAACGTCTGCATCTTATAATCCATCTTGCCCGAGCTGATTTTCTCAAGGTCAAGAATGTCGTTGATCAGCGTCACCAGCCGGTCACAGTTTGACGCGGCCATATTGATCACGCCGTTCATCTTCTCCGGCACTTCACCCACCGCACCCGATACCGCAAGGCCAAGCGCCCCTTTCATCGAGGTCAGCGGCGTGCGCAATTCATGGCTGACCGTTGCGATAAATTCGTTCTTGGCTTTCTCCACCGCCTTGCGTTCGGAGATATCGCGATAAATCACGATAAGGCGCGGCTCATCCTGTTCGGGCTGGGCATATTCAAGGCTGATCTCATAGGTAACATCGAACTTGCCTTCGACCTCCCATGTGACGCGCCGTTGCGGTCCGGCGATGGTCGCCTCCGCCCGCATTTTCAGCGCCTCGAAGTCCTCTTTGGTGATAAAGTCAGAGGCTTTCTTGCCTTTCCAAGTGCCGCCCATCCGTTCACCGATCAGCAGCTGATGCGCGGAAGAATTGACGTACATCAGTTCAAACGTACCGGGGCGCATGACGATGACCTGATCCTGGATCAACTCCAACGTGTTGTTGAACCGGCTTTCGGACACGCCCGTGCGGGTCTCGGTCACATCTGAGGCAACAATGGCGATCTCGCTCAAGGTGTTCGATGCGCTGGTCACCGGAATGAATGTACATTGCACCCAAGCGGACTTGTCATCGCCGCGCGTCAATTGCAACGGCCCCTGCCAAGGCGCGCCCGATTGCATGGCGGCCATGATCTCGGTCTCCAGCAGACTTTGATTTGTCTCGTTCAACAGCGTCGCCAGATGGTTCTGCATCAGGCTGGATCGTGGCCGGTCAAGCGCCTTCAGAAGCCTTTCATTCACATGCGATATGACGCCGTCCTTGGTAAGCATACAAAAGACCGTGTGGTCCTCGATCGCATTGCGATAAAACTGTTTTGACCGCACCTCCGATTGCAGGACGTTCTTGCGGGCTTCGGCCAGCTGCGCATTGCGCCGCACCTGAAACGCCAAAAACGCAAGTGACAGAACAATCAGTGTGCCAAGCCCGATCACCGGCCACTGGTATGCGGAATAAATCCGCGTCGCCGCACGGCGCAGATAGTTTTCATATGGCCGCGCCCGGAGCGAGATCAAAAGCTCATGCACCGTTTGGTAGTTTTGCGGCGCTTGCCACACCACGCCGCCCGCCGATTGTGACACGTCGCTGTCCACGGTCACCGACAACAGGCTGTTGATCACCAGCGCCAAAACCTCTTCTGGGACATCCGGCACCGCCGAGATGACCCAATCAGGATAAAGCGGCGTGCTGACCCAGAACGGATAACCGTCGTGATCCATCGCCCCCAAGGGTCGAAAATCATCCAGCGACAGCGCCCCCTGTTTGGCAAGGTTCTCCAAAACCCCGGCGCGGACCACCCCGACATCGACGAGGCCGGTTTGCACCGCATAAACAACCTCGCGCTGGTTGCCGCCCGAAAACATCACGTTCGAACCAAAGTCTTCCGGCTCCAGCCGGTTTTTGCGAAACTCCTGCTGTGCCAATTGCCAGCCGGTCATCTCCTGCGCTGCAACCCCCATGATCGGGCGGCCTGCAACATCTTCCAAATCGCGGATATCACTGTCAGCGCGGACAAACACCACCGCGCCCGTTTCGTCATAGGTGACACCGTTCCACATATGCGCAACAGACAGCAACGCCCGCGCCCCGCTTTCGACTTCACCCACCACAAAGGTGGCAGGATCGCCAAGGAACAGATCAATCCGGTCCTCCGCAATACCGTCAAGCAATGACAGATCCGTATGCGGCTCGATCTTGAACCGATAGGGCAGGTTCTGGTTTTCGGCGGCGCCGTTCAACAGATCAATGGTCGGTGTCCACGCCTCCAACGCGCGTGTCGCGCCTTCGGTCGCCAGAATGCCAACCCGGATTTCAGTGTCAGAGGTGTCCTGCGCCATCGCGGCGCGGCCCGCCACCATCCACAGCGCACAGACAATCACCAACCCGAGCCGCACAAGCGCCCCGATCGTCAGCCCTGTCGGCATGATGTGAAAAAGGCGGTGCATGCGCGATCAGGTCACGTTCAAGCTTGCGTCGATCTGGTCGAGCATCGCAACCAGGTCCGCTTCGATCCCCTCGGTATTCATCGGTCGCGGCCCGTCCTGAACATCGCGGATGTTCTGTTCCAGCTTTGCGGCCATCGCGCCAATCTCTGCAAATCCGAAAGAACCCGCCTGCCCGTGCAACTTGTGCGCACGTTGGCAAATTTCATCGACCACCTTTTCGGTGTCTTCATCTTCATAAAGCTGATCCATCAAGGCGTCGAACTCTGCAACGCGCTCTGGCATGGATTGTACAAACCGTTCTTTGATCTTGGCCAGGCCGGCCTGCAACTTTTCGAGATTCGAATCTTGGGGTGCCTGCATCATGGTTTCAAACTGCCTCGGGTGGTTTTTGTATTTTCGGTATTTTTCCTACCGTTAAGGACAATCTTAACATAAAGCGGAAAACCGGTCTCTGAAAATTCCCGCATAAGTTAAATCGTGGTTAAGGAATTGAATCCGAATTTCACGTTCTCGTGTCTCTGCGGCCTTTTTGCCACGGCCCACTCAACAGGAGGCGCCTTGCCTATTGGAAACTGAGCCTTTGAAACAGGCGCGCTGCGATTGACCGTGCCGGCCGGTCCACGTGGCTGGCCTCGCGGCTTTCCAAACCGTCCAGCGCCCGTTCGATAAACTTCAGATCCTTGGGCCGGTCAAAGGCCTTGGGCACACAGGCCGGACCAACAATGACGCTCAACCCATTCACGGCGATGCCGGATGGCACATATTCATCTTCGCTCAGAACCAGCGCCAGCTCGCTTTGCAGCGCGGTGATGTCCATCAAACGGGTGTGATCGCAAATGCACAAGAACTTGCCCTCACCGATGTAGGACATGAACGCCTGAGTGCCGAGCAAGGTTTCCGAAATCGCCCGCGCAATCCCGGTCAAAACCTTGGCAAACCGTGCGCTGGTGGTGGTGGCATGCACCTCTTTTAGTTCGGGAATATGGATCGCAAAGGCGACCATCGCAAAAATGCGCTGCTTCTGGATCGACCGGGCATAATTCTCCAGCACCGTCATGCGGATGAACCCGTTTACCGACCCTGTCACGGGAACCGGATAATCATAGCCGGTCTTGGGCGTTGCGCCACGTCCAGTGGGGTCAAACATACCCATGCGCCCATAAGGGTTGCTCCGCTCCACATTCCGCACCCGCGACATCAGCTCAACCACATCAAACGGTTTGACGGTGTAGTCGGTCGCGCCTGCGGCAAAGGCATAATCGATATAGGGTTTATCGCTCATCGCCGTGATCATCAGGATCGGGGTTTCCGCATAATCGGGCATCTGCCGCACGGTGCGGCACAGTTCGATCCCGTCCATGCCGGGCATCTGGATATCCAGCATCAAACAATCAAAGGGCGCATCCTGCGCGTGCAGGGCGGTCAAGGCATCGTCTGCACCTGTGGCTGTAACCAGATCTTCATATCCATAGCCGGACAGAATTTCGGTCAGCAGGTCGAGAATTACCGGGTCATCATCAACGATCAGAAACTTCATGTTTTGCTTCAACACCCTTGCGAGTGTTCCATTCAATGTCCGCCTCTGACGCGCAACCGCAGAGATGGAAAGCCTCTTTTGCCTTCTGGCAGAGAGCGGCGAACAGGATAAGCCCCACCCAATTCTACCGATGCTAGAGTGGTGGCACGAGAATGTGGCGCAATTTAGACAGCTTGCCTCAAATCCTAACAATGACCGCGATTTTTTGATTTAATTGGTTAACGCTCTGTTAAATAAAGCTTCTGATCGTCTGTATGGCACCGTCCAGCGCCTTGCCGTCCGGGTCTTGCAGTGCCGCTTCGCGCAGACGTGCGACCCATTCCGCCGCATCCTCGCGCCCGTCCAACAGTTTGGCGGCCTCCATCACCTTGGCAAACTTCGACAGCCCCCGCGCATGGGTATCCGAGTATCCTTTGACAAGCCGTCTGCATTTCAACAACTCGACGGACAGCGCATAGTCGCGTTCCAACGGGGCAAGACTGTGGCGTAGCCAATCCTTCAAATGGGCCTGTTCGACCTCATGCCGCCGCGTGCGCCGCCGATATCCCTTCAGCCCGCCCAGCAGATGCAACATCACAAAAGACCGCAACCGATGCGTCCGCAGCCGCCGACCCTTGTTGAACCACCGGTCCAGCAGCGCCATGCGGCGCGGGCTGGCCTCCCATTTCGCGCCCATCTTCGCGGGCATCAGGCTGGCGATCTCTTCGGCGCGGGGATGAAAAAACTCCATCAGCTCAAGCACCTGCCCATCGCCGACATTCATCTCGCCATTGATCCGGTCAAACCTTGTGCTGCGTGTCTTGAGATCGGCCACCCGAATGATGTCATCATAGGCCATAGCATTGGCAACATATTTTGCCGCCGCAGCGCTCAGCGCCCAGTCATGCGCCGCAGTGTCACGGGCCAAGACACCCTCAAGATGATCAAGGTATTCACCGCCATAGGCACAATCGAGAAAATCCACGACCTTGGCCAAACCGGCCTTTGCCATGTCTTGCACGGGGTCCGGCATCGCGGCAATCCGCGCCATCAAGGCCTGCCAGTCTTTCATCATTGCGGGCGGGCCGCTGACCTGAGCGCTGTCCGCTGCAGCTGCCGGTGCCTCCAAGGCCGCCCCTTCGCCCTGCGCCGCCTCAAACCCGGCGGCAAAACCGCGCAAGGAGGCTTCAACCCCTTTGCCGCCCGCGCGGATCGCCTCTTCGAACGCGGCGCGGGGAAACGGCAAGGCGCCTGATCCCGCCAAAGCGCCAAACAGGCTGGAGGAAATCACCGACCCCTGTTCAATGGCCAGCTTGTCCATATCCGCAAGGATCAATCGCTGCGCAGCAATCTCTGCTGCGGCGCGCACTTCGTCGGCATCGGCAATCCCGTCACCGGGAGCCATTTTCTCAGACACTGCAAGCGCCCGATGTGTCGATCCAATCAAGGTGGTGCGATCCGGCGTCACAAAGCCGCGCATGATGGACCGGCCCACCTCCATCATCTCGGCGGCGATCATCACATCCACATCACCCCCCGACGGGGCCAGCGCAAAAACCGGTGCCTGATCGCTCTTTGGGGTCATCTCAACATAATAGATTGTCGCGCCCGTCCGCTGGGCCACGCCCGCCACCGATGTCGCCTGACAGGCATAGCCCTGCGCCCGCGCCAAGGCTTCGATCCAGCCGGTCAAAACGCCGCCGCCCTGCCCGCCTACGGCCAGCACCGCCAGCTTGATGATCTGCCCCACGCGGGCATCCGGCGTCTTTTGTTGCAAGACCATGTTCATTGGCCCGCCCCCATGACAGCCAATCGTTTGCCCGCTCGCCGCCTTTGCAACCAGCCAATGACCCGCACCCTGAGCCCAGCCCGCCAGCGTTCAAATCCGCCGGGGTTATGCACCACATCCGCCCGATAAAACGATGGGCACAGAACCGCGGCATCCGCCACCTCGCCGCAATTTCCACAGCCCACACAAGTTTGATCAATATGCGCAACCGGATCATCGCGCAGCGGATCGTCCAGCCGTTTCAATGACAAAGACGGACAGCCCGACAACCGGATACAGGCGTGATCGCCCGTACACACATCCGCGTCCACACCAAAGCGCGGCACATCCACCCGCCGCCCTTCCTTGATCGCGGCATTGCGCAGGGGTTTTTCCCGCCGCTGTTTGTTCAGCATACATTCGGAAGAGGCCACGATCACCTTGGGCCCTTTGAAATCCGTCAGCAATGCCTCGCGCACCGTGTCGCGCACCTTGGCCACGTCATAGGTGTGATCAATCTGGCGAATCCATTCCACCCCCACACCCTTGAGCGCGGCAGAGATCGGATTGCCCGTTGATTTGGTGTCATTATGCGCCCGAGAAGACAGAACATCCTGCCCCCCCGTCGCGGCGGAATAATAGTTATCGACAATCACAACAACATTGTCGGACTTGTTGAACACCATGTTCCCGATCGAGCTGGACAACCCGTTGTGCCAGAACCCGCCATCCCCCAGCATCGAAATGGCCCGCCGTTCGCCGCCCCCGTCAAAGGCCGCATTGGCCGCTGGTCCCAGGCCATAGCCCATCGTCGCGCCGCCAATCTCAAAGGGCGGCAAAGAGCCAAACAAATGGCATCCGATATCGCCTGTGATCTGGTGCTTGCCCAACTCCTGTTCAACCAGCTTCATACCCGCAAAAATCGGCCGTTCGGGGCATCCTGTACAAAATCCCGGTGGACGGATCGGCACGGTCTTGCTCAGGTCCGGGATCTGCGGCGCTTCGGCATTGGGGGCACGCACCTTGCCCGGCAACATCTCCGGCGCGGCGGCTTTCAAAAACGCCGTGACCCCGTCCAACATCACCTGTCCGGTGTATTCCCCCGCCATCGGCAAGACGTCCTTGCCATAGAGCTTGAGCTTGGCCCCCGCCTTGTAAAGGAACGCGCCAAGCTGCTGTTCGATATGCTCCGGCTGGCCTTCCTCGACCACCAGAATATGATCCTTGCCCGCACAGAAGGCGTCAAATTCGTCTCTCACAATGGGATAAGTGACGTTCAGGCAGTAAATCGGCACCTCGGTCTTGCCAAAAACATCGGCCAGCCCAAGCCGCTGCAAGGCGCGGATCAACCCGTTGTACATGCCCCCCTGCACCACGATTCCCAGTGGCGCTTTTTCGGGGCCGAACACCTCGTTCAGCTTGTTTTCCGTGATGAATCTTTCCGCCGCCGGCCAGCGGTTCTTGATCTTGTCCTGCTCGTGCACATAGCTCATCGGCGGCAGCACAACCCGGTTGAAATCCGACTGCGGATTGGCAATCGCCTGTTTCACCGTCAGCGGCGGCGCAACGTTGTCGCGGGTTTCAAAGCTGCCGGTCACATGGCACGACCGGATGCGCACCATCAACATCACCGGCGTATTGCTGGCCTCGGACAGCTCAAACCCGTCTTTCACCGCCTTGGTGATCGACGGCAGGTTCGGGCGCGGGTCGAGCAGCCAAAACTGCGATTTCATCGCAAATCCGTGGGACCGTTCCTGCATGATCGACGATCCCTCGCCGTAATCCTCGCCAACGATGATCAACGCCCCGCCATTGACGCCGCTGGAACACAGGTTCGCCAAGGCATCGGACGCCACATTGACCCCGACCGGCCCTTTAAACGTCACCGCGCCGCGAATGGGATAATGCACCGATGCCGCCAGCATCGCCGCCGCTGCCGCCTCGCTTGCGTTGGCCTCAAACCGCACGCCCAGCTCGGCCATCAATTCCTCGGCGTCCGCCAGAACATCCATCAGATGCGAGATCGGCGCGCCCTGATAGCCACCCACATAGCCCACACCGTTTTCCAAAAGCGCCTTGGTGATCGCCAGAATCCCTTCACCGGTGAAGGTATCACCTGCACCCTTGCGCAGATGCTCCACCTCCGCTTTGAAAGACCGTTCAGCCATGATTGAAACTCCGGTTCTTGTCTCTGGGCGCAGCCTGGCGCTTAGAAATCATGCTTGCGAATGTTGCGCAGGATCTTTTGCAACGTGCCGACAAAGGCCCGCTTCTCATCTTCATCGATGCCGACAAACATCGCCTCATAGGCCGCCGCCATATGCGGCCAAAGCCGCTCGTAGGCTTCGCGCCCGGTGTTGGTCAGAAACACCCGCGTGGCGCGGCTGTCGTTCTCGTCGGTCTCCCGACGGATCAACCCGTTCTGCGCCAGTTGGTCCAGCGCCCGGCTGAGTGTCGATTGTTGCACCACCGCATAGACCGCCAGTTCGCGGATCAGCACTCCATCAACCACAGACAAAACCGCCAGTGAACGCATCTGTGGTGTGGTCAGACCCAACGCCGCCATCTCCGAATTGATCGCCGCGTTATACCGCCCGATAATCCGGTTCATCAGATAGGGCGCAAAGTTCTCCAGCCCCATTTCCCCAAGGCGGGGGGATGCCACGTCAGCGTCTTTCATATCGGTCATGCACCAAGCCTTTTTGCCACGTTGAAACCTGATCCTCCGCCTAGCCCCGGACCGGGATGGGTGGAAGCACCAATATGAAAAAGCCCGGCAACGTCGGTGTCATTGTTCACCTGCCCAGCCTGCGGCCGCCAGACAAAGAACTGATCCATCGCGCAGGCCCCGCCATAGGGATCACCGCCGACCAGATTGATGTTCATCTGTTCCAGATCAGCAGGGGAATAGGCCCGCCGCTTCAGCTTGATCTGATCCCAGTTGCGGATGTGTCGCGCCAGGATGGCCTCAATGCGGTCGGCAAAAGCCTCGCGCATGGTCTCGGTCCATTCCGGCACGGTGGCAATCTCGCCCGCCGCATCGCCCTTGATCACTCCCGGCGCATCGGGGATCTGCAGCCACAGCAGCGCCTTACCATCGGGGCAGCGGCTGGGATCCATCCGGTGCGGTTGCCCCACACAGATCGTGGGACAAGCGGGCAAAAGCCCGCGTTCGGCTTCATTGCTTGATTTAGAGACTGAATCGACCCCATCCGCCAAATGGATCAGCGCCACATCATCCAGCCCTTCGGCGGCCCATTCCACCGGACCGTCCAACGCAAAATGCAGCTGGAAATTGCCCCGCCCATGGCGGAATTTCTTGGTCTCATCCGGGCGCGGCTGATCGGCCAGCAACCCGTCATAGAGTTGCCCCGGCGCGGTGCTGGCAATCACATTGCCCGCCTCGATCCGCTCGCCCGTCGCGGTCTGCACGCCCACGGCTTTGCCATTCTCAATCAGGATCTTGGCCGCCTCAACACCCGTGCGGATTTCCCCGCCATTCGCCTTTATCAGAGAGGCAAATGCCGTTGCCGCCTGCCCTGCTCCGCCTTTGACAACCGGCGCGCCCGCCGCCTCAAGGGCAAAGGCGATGACCCGCGCCATCTGGCCGCCATAGCTGGCTTCCGGCGTCAATCCCACATGCAAAACCCATGGCGCCCAAAGTGCCTGAACATCTGCACTTTGATACCGTGTTTCCAACCATCCGCGGGCCGGTTCCAACGCTGCCCCGAACCAGGCCTTGAGCGGGGTCAAGCCACGCTTCCACGCCTGTTTCGCCAACAGCCACGCCGTCTGCCGGGACCACAAAGGTTGCCCCAGCAGCGCAAACAGAAACTCCGCATCCTGCTCAATCGCGCCCACATCTGCGCGGTGCTGATCGCCATCCCCTGCGGCACGGGCATTGAATGCGGCGACATTGGCGTCGCGATCCATGCTCAGCGTCAGGGCCGATCCATCCGGTCGCAACACCGCTGTCGGATGCTGTGTGTGACAGAACTCCAACCCGTGTTTCGCCAGATCCTCGCCCAAGGCCCCATGCGCCGGACCGGTCAGAAACAGAACAAAGGTCGCCGCCATCACATCGTGATGATATCCCGGCAATGTCACATCATCCGAAGTGTACATACACCCGCCGATGCGGTCTTCGCGTTCAATCACCAGCACGCTGTCGCCCTTGCGCACCAGCATCGCGGCGGCCACCAATGCATTGATGCCCGACCCGATGATCAGATGGTCAACCTTTGACACCCGTCAGCCCTTGGGAACCAAAGCCAATGCCCGGATAGGGCTGCCTGTGCCGTTCTTGATCTTCAGCGGCGCGGCAATCAGGATCGCGCCCTTGGCGGGCAGTTTGTCCAGATTGGCCAGTGACGCCAGACCAAAGCAATTGTCGCGGTGCAGCAGGTTATGCGCCGGATAGGGCGGCTCCATTCCACCCGCTTGGCCCGCGTCCGTGCCTATGCACTGCGTGCCCCAGCCAACGATTTTCTTACTCAAAAGATATTCAATGCAATCCGGCGTCGGTCCGGGGCTGTGCGGGCCGGTTTCATCGGCATTCAGGAACTTGGCCTCATCATCCACGCGGCTGTCCCAATCGGTGCGCATCACCACCCATTCGCCTGCGCCAATCTCGCCATGTTCCTTTTCCCAGGCCTTCACCCCATCCGCGGTCAGCAGGAAATCCTCGTTCTCGGCACTTTCTTTTGAGCAATCGATCACGTTCACCGGCGCAACCAGACGCTGCACATCCAGTTTGTCAGTATAACCGTCCGGATAATCCTTGCCGGTGATCCAGTGATGCGGCGCGTCAAAATGGGTGCCGGAATGCTCCCCCAACACCATCCAGTTCCAGGCAAAGAACGGGCCGTCATTGTCATATTCACTGATCTTGTGGATCTCGACCTTGGGCGTGTTCTTGGCAAAATCCGGTGGCAGCTGAAGGATTGGCGTGTCCGGGCCAAGCACCCCGGAACAATCCACAACTTCCACTCCACCAGAGGCCAGCATCGCCCCCAAATTGCTTACGACATCCGCAGCGCTCATGTTTCTCACTCCCTGAAGGTTGCGCGATTTTGCTCCGCGCAATGTTTGTCGCGTGTTGGCCACGCAGGTTTGGATGAATCAATGCTAGACAAGTTTACATGCATTTGCAATTATCTTGTTCGGGAGGATCGTCAGAAATGACCATGGAACCGGACGCGATATTCATCGGCGCAGGGCACAACAGCCTTGCCTGTGCGTGCCATTTGGCAGCGCGCGGTTGGTCCGTTGAGATCTTTGAACAAGCGCCCGAACCCGGCGGCGCGGTCAAAACAGGCGCTTATACCCTGCCGGGGTTCCGCCACGATTGGGCCGCGATGAACCTGTCGCTTTTTGCCGGATCGGCCTTTCACACAGAGCATGCAGAGGAACTGTCCAAACATGGGCTGGCTTTCGCGCCCACCGGCAATCCCTTTGCCAGCGTGTTCCCAGACGGGCGCTGGCTTGGTATCTCCAATGACCCCGCGATCACCAAGGCTCGCGTGCGTGGTTTTTCCGATGCCGACGCACAGGCCTGGCAAGATCTGACAGACGGTTTTCCGGACATGGCAGATTCGGTTTTTGCCGTGTTGGGCAGCCCGATGAATTTACGTGCATTTTCATCCTTAGGGTGGAAGACATGGCGCAAGCGCGGCGGCGGCGGCACGCTTGATCTGGCCCGTTTCATGTTGATGTCGCCCCGCGCATGGCTTGATCAGACCTTTGAAAGTGACCACGTCAAAGCGACCCTTGCCGCCTGGGGCATGCACCTCGATTTCGCGCCCGATATCGCGGGCGGCGCGGTTTTTCCCTATCTCGAAGCGATGGCAGGTCAGGCATTTGGCATGGTTCTGGGCCAGGGCGGCGCAGACACGATGACCAAGGCCATGATCAAGATGATCGAGGCACGTGGCGGCAAGGTGCATTGCAACGCCGAGGTGACAGCGATCGAACAGGCCGGCGGTCGCGCCACGGGTATTACGCTGGCTGATGGCCGTTTCATTGGCGCCTCCAAGGCCGTGATTGCCAATGTCGCGCCCTCAGCCTTGATGAAGCTGACCGGCGGCACCGGCGATGCGCGTCACGAGACCGCAATGACCGGATTTCAACACGCTCCCGGCACGATGATGATCCATCTGGCGATGGACGCCCTGCCCGATTGGTCCGCGCCGGAACTCAAACGTTTCGCCTATGTGCATCTGGCCCCGTCGATGGATCAGATGGCCCGCACCTATGCGCAGGCCAAGGCCGGATTGCTGCCCGATGAGCCCGTTATCGTTTGCGGACAACCCACCGTGGTTGATCCCTCGCGCGCCCCTGCGGGCAAACATGTATTGTGGTTGCAAGTGCGCATGGCGCCGGGCGAAATCAAAGGTGATGCCGCTGGCACCATTCCTGACACAAATTGGCAGGATGCCGCGACGCCCTTTGCCGAACGGGCCCTTGATATTGTTGAACGTTACGCCCCCGGCACACGGGACAAGATCCTTGGCCAGCATATCGTCACACCGGACATGTTGCAGGCCGACAATCCCAATCTAATCGGCGGTGATCAGGTCTGCGGCAGCCACCATCTGCACCAACATTTCATGAACCGGCCCGCCCGCGGCTATGCCGACGGCAGCACGCCGATCAAACATCTTTATCACACCGGGGCCGCCGTTTGGCCCGGTGGCGGAACAGGCGCGGGGCCCGGCACCCTGTTGGCCAAAAAACTTGTCGGAAAATAGCAAAGAACCAACAAAATCAACGATCAGGGAGATCCAGAATGACACTTTCAAGAAGAAGCCTGCTCAAGTCCTCAGCCGCAGCCGCGACATTTGCCGTCGTCGGCCTGCCCAGTTTTGCCCAAGCGATTGACGAATTGGTCATCGCCTACAACGTCAACCTGCCCAGTTGGGATCCGACCGTCGGCCTATCTGCGGTAAACCCGACCATTCAAGGGTTCTACCAATCGGTTTTTGACCTCTTCATCCCGCAGAACACTGACCTCAGCTTTGGTTCAGGCATCATCACGGACTACGGATGGAACGACGACCGCAGCGCGATCTGGATGGATGTGCGCGAGGGCGTCACCTGGCACAATGGCGATCCATTGACCGCCGAAGATGTGGCCTGGTCCCTGACCCGCGCGGGCAATCCTGACAGCGGCAACCCGATCCAGTTCATCTGGGGCAAGGTCAACAATATCCAGACAGACGGCAACCGCGTGACCGCCGACATGCCCGAATATGAACCGACGTTCTTTAAGTGGATGTCCTTCCTCACCGGCTATGTCATGCCAAAGAAATACTACGAAGAGGTCGGCGCGGAAGGCTTCGAAGCGGCCCCCATCGGCTCCGGTCCCTATATGGTCGAAAAATTCGAGCGCAACGCCTTTGTCCGCTTGAAGGCCAACGAGAATTACTGGGGCGGTGCGCCGGAGTTCAAGACGGTGACGATCAAGTTTGTGACCGACGCCGCCAGCCGTGTGGCAGAGGTGGAATCGGGCAACAGCCATGTCACGCTCGAAGTCCCTTATGAAGAATTCGACCGCCTCAAAGCCAAAGACGGCATTGAAGGCGTGGCCGCGCCCATTTCCGATATCGGGATGATTTTCCTCAATGATATTGAGGTGATGACAGACCCCAACGTGCGCAAGGCCGCCGCCCATGCCATCGACAAATCATTGATCATCGAACGGCTTCTCTCGGGCTACGGCGTGCCCATCGACACGCTGCAAACCCCCGATTACGTCGCCTATGACGACAGCATCAAGGTGCCTTACGATCCGGAAAAATCCAAGGAACTGCTGGCCGCTTCCGGCTATGGTCCTGACAATCCGGTCAAGTTCAAGATCCAGACCACCAAGGGCTTCAAACCCAAGGATTACGAGATGGTGCAAGCCATCGTGGGCCTCTGGCGCCGGGTCGGCATCGAAGCAGAGATCGAGGTTTACGAGATCGCCAAACACTTCGAGCTGCGCGCCGCAGATCAACTGGCCCCGGCCGCCTTCTACAACTGGGGCAATTCCGTGGGCGATCCGACCACCTCGACCGGCTTTGCGATGTTCGGCCCCTCGCCGCATTCGGTCTGGGACGGTGAGGAAACGTTTAACGCGATCCTGCCGCTTTGGGGCGAGGCGGATGAGGCCAAGCGGATCGAGGGCTGGAAAGCCGTCGACAAACGCATCGCCGAAAACGCCGAAGTCATCCCGCTGCTGCAATATGTGCAACCGATCCTGCACAGCTCTGCCGTCAAGGTCACACCGCACCGTTCTGGCGCGTTGCTGCCGCACCTGATGACCCGCGCATAAGAACCACCCTGGAACTGGCGGGGCTGGTGCAAACTGGCCCCGTCCTTTTTCGAACGGACCTTCATGACACTCCTGCGCCTCATCCTTTTGCGGATATTGACCACCGCAATCACGCTGTTTGGTGTGGCGGTGATCGTTTTTGTTGTTATCCGCGTGGTGCCCGGCAACCCCATCGCCATGATGCTGCCGCCCGGTGCCACCGATGCCGATATCGCACGGCTTCAGGCGCAATATGGTTTCGACAAATCCATATTCGAACAGTTCCTCATCTGGCTTGGCGGTGTGATGCAGGGCGATTTCGGCACCTCGATCTCCCTGCGCCAACCGGTCTCGATGCTGGTTCTGGGCCGCCTGCCCGCCACGCTTGAACTGTCGATCTTTGCCTTGGTGATCGCGGTGGTGATCGGTGGCACAATGGCCCTCACCGGCACCCGCTATCGAGACACCAAGACAGAAGGCGCCATTGACGTCAGCGCGGGCATGGCCCTGTCGGTGCCGGATTTCCTCTGGGGTTTGGTGTTAATCTTACTTTTTGGGGTGCTTTGGCCGGTTTTCCACATCTCCGGACGGATCTCTCCTTCGCTCAACATTGATTTCACGACGAATTTTTATGTTTTCGAATCCCTGTTTCGCTTGCGGTTTGATGTCTGGCTCGACCTGCTGAGCCATATGTTCATGCCTGCCCTTGCCCTGGCCATCCCCTTGGCCGCAATCATTGCACAGCTTTTAAAACAGTCTCTAAAGGAGACCATGCATCTGGATTACGTGACCCTCGCCCGCACCAAAGGCTACAGCGAACATCACGTTATCACCCGCGAAGCCCTGCCAAATGCGATCCTGCCCACGTTAACTCTTGTCGGGGTGCAATTTACCTTTCTGATAGGAGGCACGGTGATCATCGAACGGCTGTTTTCTTATGAAGGATTGGGAAACATGGCCATCGACGCCGTGATCAACCGCGATCTGCCGCTCATTCAGGGCATCGTGATCCTGTTTGCCCTGCTCTTTACCCTCGTAAATCTGGCCGTTGATATGCTCTACGTCGTTCTGAACCCCCGCCTGCGCCATGCGTGACGCACGAGGAGACATAAAGCGGCCCATCGGACTGCGTCTGTGGCTTTCGGGGGGATGGCTAACCCTTTTGGCGCTGGCCGCGATCTTTGCGCCGCTCATCGCGCCTCAAGACCCGCTGGCACAAGATCTGTTCACATCCCGCCTGCCACCCTTCTGGGATGCCAAGGCAGAACCCGGATACTGGCTTGGCTCGGACTCACTGGGCCGCGATGTGCTGTCGCGAATAGTCTATGGTGCGCGTTTGGCTCTGATCGTGGCGCTTGTCGCGGGAACATTGACCTGTCTTGTTGGCGGCACACTTGGCCTCATCGCCGGCTATTACCGTGGCTGGCCGGATCGGATCATCAGCCGCTTTGTCGATATCTGGATGGCCTTTCCACCCGTCCTCTTTGCTATTTTGCTGATTGCGGTTCTGGGGCCGGGGTTGATGTCGATCATCATCGCCATCGTCGTGATCGACTGGACCCGTTTTGCCCGTGTGATCCGCGCCGAGGCAATGAGCCAGGGGGTGATGGATTATGTCGCCTCTGCGCAAGTTGCCGGGCGTGGAAAATTCGGCACGATGATCACCGAAATTCTGCCCAATGTCCTGCCGACCATGGTCGCCCTGTTAACTCTTGAGATGGGGATTGCCGTCATCGTGGAGGCGATTCTCAGCTTTGTGAACCTTTCAATCTCTACCGATAGCCCGACATGGGGCGGCATGATCTCCGAGGGGCGCACATCGGTGCATCAGGCTTGGTGGGTGCTGGTTTTCCCACTCATCACGCTTTTCCTGACGGTCCTCAGCTTCAGCCAACTGGGCGAAGGGCTCAAGGACCGCTTTGATCCGGTGCTGCGATGAAGCCGTATCTCTCCATTCGCAATCTGTGTGTCACCCTCAAACATGGGGCGCCAATCCTGCGATCGGTGTCCCTGGATGTGTCCGCCGGTCAGGTGCATGGGCTGGTGGGGGAATCCGGTGCCGGTAAGTCCATGATCGGCAAGGCGGTTCTGGGCACCCTGCCCCGCGCCCTGCGCATCCAATCGGGCGAGATCTGGTTGGACGGCGTCGATCTGTTGACCCTCCCCGCGCAAGAGCGGCGCAAGCGCATCGGCAGCACCGCCGCCTTGATCCCGCAAGATCCGCTTACCGCCTTGAACCCATCCCGGCGCATTGGGCCGCAAATCACACGACGTCTGGTCGATATTCTGGGTTGGCGCAAAGCCGTCGCCGAGGCACGCGCGTTGGAGCTATTGGCAGAGGTGCATATTCCCGATCCGGCCCGCGTGATGCGCAGCTATCCGCATGAGCTGTCCGGCGGTATGCGTCAGCGTATTCTAATCGCCTCCGCCTTTGCTGCCGAACCCAAGCTGATCATTGCAGACGAACCGACAACGGCCCTGGATGTGACTGTACAAAAGCAAATCCTGCGCCTGATCGCCGATATGCAGGCGCGTCACGGCACCGCGCTTCTGTTTGTGACCCATGACCTCGGTGTGGTGTCCAAAGTCTGCGATACACTGTCGGTGCTCTATGCTGGCAAGGTTGTGGAGGACGCAGGGATGCACCGCTTTTTCATGCGGCCGGTTCACCCCTATTCCGCCGCATTGCTTGCCGCGACACCGACATACACTAATCCCACGGGAAGCCTGACACCTGTTCCGGCGACAGTGATAGAAGACGTGGAAACCGAAGTGCGCCAACATGACATAAGGGCCGGCGGATGATGTATCAGGTCAAGGATCTCCGGCTGTCTTTCCCCGATATGGCTCACAAACCGCTTTTTGGCGCCGCGCCTCGCATTGAGGTGCTCAAAGGCGTCAGCTTTGACCTGCACAAGGGCGCGGTGTTGGGCATCGTCGGCGGGTCCGGGTCCGGCAAATCGACGCTCGGCCGTGCGATGCTACGGCTTCTGGAGCCCGACACCGGGCAGATATTGTTCGATGGGCAGGATATTACCCATATGCCCGAAGATGGCCTGAGAGGGATGCGCAGGCGCTTTCAGATGATTTTCCAAGATCCAATGTCTTCCTTGAACCCGCGCCGACGTGTGGGCGGCATCATCGCTGGCCCCCTGCGCTTGCACGGGTTCGAAGATGCACCCGCACGGGTGGCGGAGGCGCTGGATATGGTTGGTTTGCCGCGGCATTTCGCCCAGAGATTTCCGCATGAACTGTCGGGAGGCCAACGGCAACGGGTTGGTATCGCGCGCGCCATTGCCCTGCGTCCTGACTTCATCCTTGCGGATGAGATCGTGTCGGGGCTTGATGTGTCGTCCCAGGCGCAGGTGCTGAACTTGCTTGAAGAACTGGTCAAGGAACTGGGCCTGACGCTGGGATTTATCAGCCATGATCTTTCCGTGATCCGCCGCCTGTGTGACCGAATACTGGTTCTGCACCACGGCGAAGTCGTTGAGGATTCGGAGACAGCCGCGCTTTTTGACGCTCCGAAAGCCGAGTATACACGCGAGTTGCTGGATGCGATCCCCTTGCCGGACCCTCATCAGAACTGGACCTGATTGCCCATGGGCAATTTTGTACTTCTCGAGCCTTATCAAACCTTTAGACCTATTTCACTTTGTCAATTCAAGCCAAAGCATGAAAAAAGGGAGAGGCTGATGCCCCTCCCCCTTAAGCTCTTATCTCATTGATAAATAACGACTTTCCAAATCTTGCCCATGGGCAACTCAGCCTTTGCGCGCCTTCAAGTAATTTTCGAAGGCACCCATCAAGGAGGCGTCGGAAAGCGATGCATCAAACTCCATCTGGACCTGGTTTCCGCGTTTCTTGACCATGATCCCCCGCTCCCCCGGCGAACGGCGGTATAGTTTTCCGGTCTTTGCTTTTGGCGTTTTAGGCTTGGGGTTTCCGGCTGCAACCAAACGTTTGAAAACATCCGCAGCCTCGACATAACCGCCCTGCCCCTTCGCCGCGCGTTTCTGTACGCCCGCGAGATGCATCGCCTCTTCCAGAACGCCCGCGGCCTGTTCAGGCACGCTCAGCAATGGTTTGAGCGCACGCGCATGACGCTCCTTGATGTCGCGCTTGCTTGCGAAAGCATCAAGAACCTCTTCGGGCATTTTGGCCAGAACCAGATACCGGGAAAGCCATGGCGGGCTCACCTCCAGCCGCTCTGCCATCGCCTTTTGCGATCCATCATAATAGAGGCGGATCGCCTCGGCATAATCGACAGCCCGTTCATAATCGGAGATGTCTTCGCGATCTCTGTTCTCGATATCGGCCAGACGAAAGGCCTCTTCGTCCGTAAGGTCGCGCACTTCAACCAGATAGCGGAATTGCGGGTAATTGTGCGCCCGCAACCAGCTGACGGCAAAGTGTCGCCGCGCACCGCAGATCACCTCAAATTCGTGCTCTTCCCCCGACAGACGCCGGACAATCGCGGGAAACTCCTGCTGACCTTGCGCCTTGATCCCGTCGATCAGATCGCGGCAGTTGTCCTCTGTCAGAAGCGCATAATCACGGTTGTGTCGTTCCCACATACGGCAGCGGGCAGGATCCACTTGGTAAAGTGTCTTCTCCTGCATTTCGCCTGACATGCGTTCCCCAATGGAGGTGGACCGCTTGAGGAACCGCGCCCCCGCGCGTTCGGCAGATGGGGCAGGGGTGTCGAGCCCGCTCAAGACATCGTTAAAAATGGCATCGTGTTTCTTACTCATAGCAAACCTTCCTTGCGCAGGGCGCTGTGATGGCTGGGCCAGGTCTTGCGGATCAGAAGCTCGATCTCGGCGTTGACCGCATCCAGATAGGCCCGGCAGCGTTTGTGCGTTTCGGTCCGCACACCAGGACCGGTCAGCTCGTACACCGTTGAAAGATTGGCCGCTGCATTGTCGATTTCAGCAGAATCTTTCAAAACGGCACTCATCATATCCATGGGAAACACCGCCTCCATCATGCGTTTGATCGCTTGATGTGCCGATTTCCCATCGTTCATCTTTGTCGCTAGAATTTTAACAAAAGAATAATCACGCGCACCGCCAGCGCGGGCCAGCTCTTCCAGAGTAGCGCCCATCATCTTGAGAAAATGCGCGGTGGAGCCAAAATCGATGTTGTTCGGCGGGGCTGGGATCACCAGTGCATTGGCGGCCCGCAACACGGACAGCGACAGCATGCCCAGGGCAGGGGGCGGGTCGAGCAGGATCACATCAAAATTGTCCTTTATGCTCTCAATTCCGTTGCGCAGCCGGTCGAGCACAAATGTACTGTCCCGCGCCATTCGCGCGGCAAATTCATATTCCGCATCATAAAGCCCGAGGTTTGCGGGGATCAGCGCAATTCCGGGCCAATAGGTGGCACGCAGCGCATAATGCAAGCTGGCTGGCCCACCATGGCGGAAAAACGGGTAAAGGGTATCGTCGTCCTCATCCACATCAACATCCGGATTCAAACCGAACATGGAGGTGGTGCTGGCCTGGCTGTCACAGTCGATCACACAAACACGATAGCCCTTGAGGGCCAGATATTGCGCCAGATGACAGACCATCGTTGATTTCCCGACACCACCTTTGAAGTTCTGGATCGCCAGAACCATCGCCGGGTCATCGGGTTGCCGATGGGGCAGGGTGCCAAAGACATCCCGCATGGTATTGACCTGCGCAAGACTGTAGCCGCTGCGCCGGCCGGTTTCGGGATCTTTGTCGGGCGGCGGTAGACGGCCATCGGCCTCGGCATCGCGGATCAACTTGTCGCTGCGTCCCACCATTTCGGCGGCGCGGCGGACATTAAACCGCAAATCAAGCGACTTGGACGCGCCGGGCGCAAAAACACGTTCCCGCAGGCGTTCAATCACGGTGCTGGCGCGATCGCTGAGATTGGCCAATTCGGTTAGGGTGACGGGGGGAAGGACGGGCTGCTGCATCGGGGCCTCATTTATTTGCTCTGCGAATCATGGACTGTTGTTCTGGAGCGCTCAAGTGTGAATTTTCACGAAAACCAGGCAAAAAGTCGGAAATCCGAGGCACAGATCATTTTCTTTGGATATTTCGGCATTTGCCTGCAATGCATAGCCTTTTTGCGAAGGAAACACCCGAAAAGTAAGCTATGGGATCAATCGCGCCCGATGGGTCCTAACCGGCGCTGATCTTACCCTTTAAACAGAATTTGAAAAACCCCTATGGTTCAGGATTCTTAGTGTTCTGTGTTCGGGCTTGCCAATGCCCTTTGTTTTATAGCATATCAGTGCCTAACACTTACCTTTTGGGGCGGATCGGCAAACCTTTTGGGAGGGCTAGCCTTACCTATCGGGGCGATTCCCCTTACGGATGGGTTGAGGGTTAAACCTTACGTTTTGGGTGGCTGATCTGAGAGCCACAGAACATGGTAGGATAAGCCTATAGAACAGGGGTTTGCGAATCATTGGGTGCGAATCGGCGTCGGTCAGGACTTACAAATTGGGTGATAGACCGCTCCAGAACCCTATGATAGCTTACGCGAAACGAGCAACAAAAGTAAGAATACTGGGTAAGACAATAAAGCATGAGCAAAGCTTACCGAACCGTTGATGCGCGGCCAAACGCGCAAACGCTGGTCAAACCCGGCGAGCTGGTGGACCTGGTCGAGGTGACGCCGCTGACCTTGGCTGACCGGCGGATTTACAATCAGCTGCTTGAGAACGCATGGGACGCGATCGAAAAACCGGTAACGCATGTGATCTCCAAATCCGATCTGCGTGGATCGCATAATTCCAACGATCGGGTGGGCGGGTCGATTGAGCGGCTGATGGCCTCGATTGTCAAAGTGCAGGTCATGCGGGACGGCGAGCCGGCAATTGAACGGGTGCAGCTTCTGGGGGGGAACGTCGAAACAACGCGGCGGGACGGGCTGCTCGAATATGAGATTCCGCAACGGCTGCGGCGGATCATCAAGGACAGCACAGTGTTTGCGCGGTTGCAGCGCGAGGTGATGTTTGCGCTGTCCTCGAAATATGCGCTGACGCTTTATGAGATGGTGCAAAAACGTGGCAATCTGCGCTGGCGGTCCTCGGAAAAATTCAGTCTTGAAGATATGCGCGGTGTGCTGGGCGTGCCCAAGGGCAAGTTGACCTCTTGGTCGAACCTGAAGCTGCGGGCGATTGATCCGGCGGTGGAGGAGGTTTCGGCGCTGAGTGACTATATCGTTGAGGTTGATCCGATCAAAACCGGGCGGCGGGTCACGCATATTGAACTGCGCTGGTGGCGCAAGGATGCGGGCGGCGAGGCAGAGGTGGAGCGCGAGTTGCAGTTTTCCTCGGTGGGGCGCAAGGAACGTGCAACAGCCAAGGCCGAAGCCATGCGGCCGCGGCCTGACTGGCTGGATGCGAAGGGCGCGGCGTTGAGGACAGAGACCTATGAGACGGCCAAACTGCGGTTTCCCGGATATGACATCTACTTTGTTGAGGGGGAATGGCGGGCATGGGCGGCGGGCAAACCGCCAGCGCGTGATCCCGACAAGGCCTATCTGGCATTCTTTAAGACCTTTGCCGAAAACAACCCAATTTAGAGACTGATCATGACAGAGACATCGGGCGATCCGGCCTATTTCCTTTACCATTCGATTGGCCAGTATCCGGGCAAGGCGGCGGAGATGGCCAAGGCGTTAACCACGTTTTCAGACACTTGGGGCGCGTTGGACGATGAGCAATGGCCGAATGTCCTGACAGCAAGGGCAGAGTTTATCGACCTCTGGCGCGATCTGATTGATGCGCCGGAGGGCACATTGACCAGTGCAGAGAATGTGACGACAGGGCTGTTTTCCGTTCTGGGCGGCCTGCCACCAGAGTATCTGCGCGGCAAGCGGGTGTTGGTTGCAGCAGATTGTTTTCCGTCGCTGCATTTTCTGCTGAACGGGATGCAGGATCGGTTGGGCTTCAGCCTTGAAACTGTCCCTGTGCGGCAGGGGGATTTCTGGGTCCGTGACGAGGATATGATTGCGGCATGGGGGCCGGATGTCGGTCTTGCGCTTCTGACATTTGTGACCTCCACTTCTTCGCACCGCTGTGATCTGGACACGCTGTTGGCGCATGGCCGGCAGATGGGGTCGTTGGTGGGCTTGGATCTGACCCAGGGGATCGGGATCATACCGTTTTCGCTGGATGATCATCCGGTTGATTTTGTGTTGTCCACCACCCTCAAATGGCTGTGCGGCACGCCCGGTGCGGGAATTATTCAGATGCGGGAAGATCTGTTGAAGACTGTCAAGCCGGAGCTGCGCGGATGGTTTTCGCAGGACAATCCGTTTTCATGGGATCTGGATGCTTTTGACTATGCACCCGATGCGCGGCGGTTTGAACATGGAACGCCCTCGGTTTTGGCCTGTGTGGGATCGGTGCCTGCATTGAAATGGCACGCAGGGCAGGGGGGGCTCTTGGCGCATAATCGAAAGCTGACCAAGTCGATTATGGATCATGCAGAAGAGATGGGGTTGCCGCTGGCCACGCCAAAGGACGAGGCGGCAAGGGGCGGCTCCGTGATGTTGCAATTGCCAGAAACAGCCGACCCTGCTGCCTTGGTCGACGGATTGCGAGACGCAGATGTTCATGTGGATTGCCGGGGCCGGATATTGCGGATATCACCCGGCGCGGTGACCAAGGGCCAGCACGTCAATCGTCTGTTTGATCGTCTCAAAACATATGTTTAGAGACTGAATCTACTGCAAATCGTTGAAGAACCTTTGCATCCGGTCCATCGCCTCCCGCAGCACATCCATGTCGGCGCAACCAAAGCACACCCGCAGATGCCCTTCGCCCGCATCACCATAAAAGCTGCCTGCCTCGACCACCACACCGGTTGCCGCCAAGAGCATGTCGGCGCAGTCTTGTGAGGTCAGGCCGGTGGCGGTGATGTCGGGGAAGGCGTAGATCGTCCCCTCCACCGGGGCGCAGGTCACGCCGGGCATTTGGTTCAGCCGCGAGACAACCAGATCGCGGCGTTCCCGGTCGCGATCGACCATGCCTTGCAAGATTGCGGGGTCTCCTGTGAGGGCGGCCAAAGCACCGTGCTGCACAAAGGTGTTCACATGGGTCACTTCGTTGGTGGTGATTTTCATCATTGGCCCAATTAGAGACTGATCTGCGGCGATATAACCGAGACGCCAGCCGTCCATGGCATAGGCTTTCGTGAAGGCAAACATGGAGATTGTCCGCTCCTTCATGCCGGGTAGGGAAGCGATAGAAATATGTGCGGCGTTGTCATAGGTGATCTCTTCATAGACCTCGTCAGAAAGGACCAGCAGATCGTATTCCTGCGCGAGATCCGCGATGATTTGCAATTCAGCGCGGGTATAGACCCGGCCTGTAGGATTGCAGGGGTTGATCAGCGCAATCACCTTGGTCGCTGCGGTGATATGTGGCTCTAACAAAGTACGATTGATGGCAAATCCGTTTGCAGCATCCAAGGGTGCGATGGTGACTTTGGCGCCTGCAAGCTCTGCCTTTCCGATATGCTGGGGATAATAGGGGGCGAGCAAAAGCGCCTCATCGCCCGCATCCAGAAAGGCCATAAAGGCGGCAAAGGAGGCCTGTGTCAGACCATTGGTCACGATCACCTCATCGGCGGTGATATCCATGGCATTCTGGCGGCGCAATTTTTCCGCGATGGCGTCGCGCAGTTCGGGAATGCCTTGCAGGTCGGAGTAGTGCACATGACCCGCCTGCAGCGCGGCGATGGTGGCGTCTTTGATGTGTTGGGGGGTGTCTTCTGCGGGCATGCCCAATTCGAGATGGATCAGATCACCTTTCATCTGGACGGCCTTGGCAAACATGCCAAAGTTTTTGGGTGAGGTTTCTGTGATCCGGCGGGCAGGGCGGATGGGCATGGGCGTTCCTTGCATCGAAATTTATATGCGTTTACATTTAAATCTGCCTAACCTGCCATTGCGCAGAAGGCCACCATAAAAGGGGATCATCATGGGTAGGATTGCGGTTGTCACCGGTGCGGCGGGCGGCATGGGCCGTGCGATTGTTGCAAAGCTGATCGCGGATGGCATGCATGTTATCGGGCTGGATCTGGACGGTGCTGCACTGGCCGAGATGGAAGCGGAGGAGGGATTTGAAGGGATTGCAACAGATCTGACAGACCCAGACGCCATTTCGGCAGCTTTTGAAAAAATTGCAGCGGATCATGGGGGTGTTGATGCGCTGGTGAACAACGCTGGCACCTGTTTCATGTCGGAGTTTCCGGACATACCCGTGGCGGAATTCGAAAAGCAGATGGCGCTGAACTTCTCGGGTGCATTTCATTGTTGCCAGGCGGCGATCAAGCTGATGGAAGGCCGTGACGGGGTGCGCAAGATCGTCAATATCAGCTCAAACGGGGCGTATAATTTCGATGCTTTCGATCCGCCGCATTATCGTGCTTCCAAGGCGGCCTTGGATACCTTGACCAAAGATCTGGCGCGGCGGTTCGCGACGGATAAAATCGCGGTCAATTCGATTGCGCCAGCGATGACCGAAACGCCGCTGTTTAATGTGGTGAGCGAGGACGTGCTGGCAGAGGCGATTGCGCAAATGCCGCATGGACGGGCGATGCAACCTTCGGAAATTGCGGCTTGGGTCGGGTTTCTGATCTCGCCCGCGGGGGATGTGTCCAGCGGCAATGTGATTATCCTGAACCAGGGGCGCGATGTGCGTTGATTTCTGCTGCCGAAATTGCAGAATTTTTTTCAAAATTCTGCAAGATTTTCTGAGAAAAATCACCTCAATCAAACCATTCCGGCGCTTTTTTGAGGGTTGGCCATTGTTCGGGGCTGTGGCCGTAGATGACCAGCGCGCCGCGTTCTGATGCCAGTTTCATCAGCCGGTCGCCATGGTGGATGGCCAGATCGTCATCCCATGATCCGGCAAATTTCTCGTCAATCTCGGAGGCGCGGCTGATTGCATCGGAGGTGAGCAGAACCCAGCCTGTTTGCGGCAATTGCACCATAAAGGCCAGTTGGCCGGGGGCATGACCGGGGCAGAGCAAGACCTCAAATCCGGGGCCAAGATTCATATCCGACCGCACCAGATGATAGTCGCGATCAGGCCAGTCCATCATCTGTTTTCCGGACCAATACAGCGGGCGGGGCAGGGCGCGTTCGGCGGCGGAAATCAGGATCGGGGCATGGGGAAAACCGGCCATATCGCCAACGTGGTCGATGTGGGTATGACTTTGGATCATCAGGGTGACATCGGATTTGGCCAGCCCCAGTTTGGCCAGTTGCGGGCCGGGCATGTTTTCGGGGGTCACGGACAGAACGCGGCCAAAGCTGCCCAGTTCGTCCTCGGCGGTGGCGGCCTCTGCATCGTGGGCGTATTTTTCGGGAAAGCCGGTGTCGATCAACACCACTTCGCCAGCGTCGGTTTCCACCACAAAGCCGCAGATTCCGATGGTGCGCGGGCCGGAATGGACCTCGAACAACCCGTAATCGAGCACAGCGAGGCGTTTCGGTTTGCCCTTCAGCGTGACTTGGCTTTTCATGTGGCGATCCCCCTTGGGGCCATAAGCAAAGGCGGCGCAATGAAAGTCAAGATTCACACCCTGTTTCAATACCTGTTGGAAACAACAGATGCGGAGCCGGAGGCGATTGTCGGGTTCTCCTTGGCGGAATCGCCCAAGCTGGGGGAGTTCATTGCGGATCTTGATCCGGACTTGCCGTTGGATTGGAACAACCGGGATTTTCGCGGGTTGCCCGAATTGCGGGACCATGTTCTGGCGCAGGCAGGGTTGAGCGGGCTTTGTTCGGCCGCGGATGTGTTGATCACAGCGGGTGCGGCGGAGGCGAATTATCTCGCGGTGATGCAGCTTTTGCAGCCGGGGGACGAGATCGTGATCGAAACGCCGGGTTGGCCGCAGGCGGAGGTGCTGGCCAAGGCGATCGGGGCCGAGGTGGTCAAGGTACATCGGCAGGAGGCAGATGGCTGGCATTTGCCGCTGGACCGGGTTGCGGAGGCGGTGACGGACAAAACCAAGATGATTTTCATCACCAATCCAAACAATCCCACGGGCGATTTACTGAACGCGGATGAACTGGCGGAATTGGCGCGGATCGCGGGGCGCGTTGGTGCGTGGCTGTTGGTGGATGAGGTCTATGCGGGGCTGGAATGGGAGGGCAGTCGCGCGCCGTCGATTGCGGGAATGTATGAACGCGGGATTACTACGGGATCGGTGAGCAAGGCCTTGGGGTTGCAGGGGCTGCGGACGGGCTGGTTGATCTGCCGCGATCCTGAGTTGGTGATGGATGCGGTGATCCTGCGGGAGAATTCCAGCGAGATCATGAACATCATGGGCGAGGTGATTGCCGAAGTCGCGCTGCGCCCGGATCGCTATGGCGCTGCGATGGACAAGGCGCGGCGCGAAAGTGCGGCCAATCTGGCCAAGATGGACGCGTGGGTTTCGGCGCAATCCGGGCTGTCCTGGATCAAACCGCGTGCGGGATTGATCGGGCTGGGGCGGCTGCCCGAAGGGGTTGACAGTGATGCCTTTGCCAAGCGGCTGTTGGCGGAGCCATATCGCACATTCCTGCTGCCGGGCAGTGCATATGAGCAACCCAATCATATCCGGCTGGGGGTTGGTGGCGGCGCGGCCGTGAACCTTATGGAGGGGCTCGATCGGTTGGGGCGTGCTTTGGCTGAATATTGACAGCATTGCTAGCAGTGCTTACATGGTGAAGGAACGAAAAGAAGGAGACTTGGCATGCCGACCCTGACCATTCGCAATATCGCGCCGGAGGTGCATCAGGCCCTACGGGAGCAGGCGGCGGCGCATGGCCGGTCGATGGAGGCCGAGGTGCGGGCGTTGCTCAGCAATCACACGGGCGCGGCGCAGCCCAAAGAGGATGGCGCGGCGTTTTATGATCGGTTGCGGGCGCGGTTTGCCGGAGTAGAGAGCGATCTGGATTTGCCAGAGCGGCGCCAGCCCCGAGATACGCCTGACTTCGGCCCTGCGGGATGATCCTGCTCGATACCAACATCATCTCGGAAATCATGCGCCCCGAACCGGCCCCGGCCGTGCGGGACTGGTTTGCGCGGCAAACTCCGGCGGATTTGTATTTGAGCACGGTCACGCTGGGCGAGATCGGGTATGGTCTGCACCGATTGCCAGAAGGGCGCAGGCGGGATGGATTGATGCGGCAGGCGGACCGGCTGTTTGCCGAAGATTTTGCCGGAAGGGTGCTGAGCTTTGATGAAAGTGCTGCGGTGATCTATGGCCCGTTAGCTGCCGGGGCACGGCAGGCGGGGTGGAACATGGCGGTGGAGGATCTGATGATTGCGGCCATTGCACTGGCGCATGGCGCAGCGGTCGCCACCCGCAATCTAAGGGATTTTCGGCACAGCGGTCTGTCTGTTCAGAACCCCTTTGAAGGTTAGGGTTAAGGCCCTAGTCCACAAACGCCTTTTCGACGACAAAAGTATCGGGGCGGTTATTGGCCCCTTCGACCAATCCAAACCCTTCCAGCGCCGCCTTGGTGTCGCGCAACATGTCCATTGATCCGCAGATCATGCCGCGGTCTGTGGCGGGTGCGATGGGCGGCAGGCCCAGATCGTCAAACACCTTGCCAGACGCCATAAGATCGGTGATGCGGCCCATAAAGGGATAATCCTCGCGGGTGGTGGTGCAATAGTGGCGCAGCCCTTGGGCAAATTCACCGACCAGCGGGTCGTCCTTGACCGCCGCGACCAGTTCCTTGCCATAGGTCAGCTCGGCCACCTCGCGGCAGGTGTGGGTCAGGATCACCTCGTCGAATTTCTCGTAAGTTTCAGGGTCGCGGATCAGGCTGGCGAAGGGCGCAATGCCGGTGCCGGTGGCAAACATCCAGAGCCGTTTGCCCGGAAGCAAGGCATCATTGACCAGGGTGCCTGTGGGCTTGCGCCGCATCAAAACTGAATCGCCCACCTTGATCTTTTGCAGATGTTCGGTGAGCGGTCCGCCCGGCACTTTGATCGAGTAGAACTCGATCTCTTCATCCCAACTGGGCGAGGCGATGGAATAGGCGCGGAACACCGGGCGTTCGGCGTTGGGCAGGCCGATCATCACAAATTCGCCGGAGCGAAAGCGAAAGCTGTCCGGGCGGGTGATGCGGAATTTGAACAGGCGGTCGGTGTAATGCTGAACGGATGTGACGGTCTGGGCAAAGACCCCTGCGGGGATCGGAAACGCGCCTTGGGCGGCGGTTGCATCTAGGGACATTCTCACGCTCCGATAATCATTTGTATACAAATGAAATAGCGAAGCAAAAAGCGGCTGTCAACACGGGTCTGATTTCGGCAGGGCAGGGGATAATCGCCCTTGACGGCGAGCCGCGAAATATTCGTATACTAACAATAAGAACGCATGTTGGAGGACGGTTCATGGACAAGTTGGTGATCAGGAATATCGGGCAGATCCTGTCGGGAAAACTCGAAGAGCCGATCTTTGACGGGGATTGTCTGATTGCGGTTGATGGCAAGATTTCCGCATGGGGCAAGGAAAAGGATCTTGATTGCGAGGGCGCCACGACGACGGTGGATGCCCATGGCGTGACGCTGGCCCCCGGTTTGATCGACAGCCACATTCACCCCGTGGTCGGGGATTACACCCCGCGCCAGCAACAGCTGCACTGGATCGACAGCACGCTGCACGGCGGTGTGACCACGCTTATTTCAGCGGGTGAGGTGCATATGCCGGGACGGCCCAAAGATGTGGTTGGCCTCAAGGCGATGGCGATTGCCTCACAGCGCTGGTACGAGAATTTCCGCCCCTCCGGGGTCAAGGTGCATGCCGGTGCGCCGGTGATCGAACACGGCATGGTCGAGGAAGATTTCAAGGATCTGGCCGATGCGGGGGTCAAACTGTTGGGCGAGGTGGGTCTTGGCACGGTCAAGGATGGCAAGACCGCGCAGCAGATGGTCTCTTGGGCGCGTAAATACGGCATTCAAAGCACGATCCACACGGGCGGGCCGTCGATCCCCGGATCAGGGTTGATTGATGCCGATATGGTGCTGGAAACCGGAACGGATGTTGTGGGCCATATCAACGGGGGGCATTCGGCCTTGCCGGATGATCAGATCATCTGCCTGTGCGAAAGCTGCAAGGCGGCGCTTGAGATTGTGCACAACGGCAATGAACGCGCGGCGCTGCTGACGCTGAACACGGCGCGGGAATTGGGCAAGCTGGACCAGGTGATCCTTGGCACGGACGGTCCTGCGGGATCGGGGGTGCAGCCGCTGGGCATTTTGCGGATGATTGCGATGTTGTCCTCCTTGGGGAATGTGCCGGCGGAGCTGGCCTTCTGCTTTGGCAATGGCAACACATCACGGCAACGCAAACTGGATACCGGATTGATAGAGGTCGGCATGTGCGCCGATTTTGTACTGCTGGATCAGGCCCAACATGCGCCGGGCAAGAATATGCTGGAATCGGTGCAACTGGGTAATCTGCCGGGGGTTGGCATGACCATCATCGACGGTGTGGTGCGCAGCGAACGCAGCCGCAACACGCCACCGGCGGATAGATTGCCGGAGGTCGTTTCGGCCTAAGAGATCTTGCGCAACAGGTTGGCCAGCGTGCGCCGTTCCTGCGCGGTGAGCGGGGCAAGGGTGTCTTCGGTGATGATCAGGCCGGTCTGTTTGAGATCGTCAATCAGATCCGCGCCCTTCTCCGTCAGCGAGATGATGGAGCGGCGTTTGTCGACCTGATCGGGGCGCGATTGCATCAGCCCCTTGGCCTTGAGCCGGTCCACCACACCTTTGATCGTTGCCACATCCATCGCGGCGAGACGCCCCAGATGGTTTTGCGACACATCCCCCTGTTCGGCCACACGCAGCAAGGTGGTGAACTGGGTCGGCGTGAGGTTTTGCACCGCGTGTTTTTGAAAGATCGCCGCGTGCCGCTGGCTGGCCAGTCGAAGCAGATAGCCCACCTGATCTTCGAGGATATAGGCGGTCTCGCTGGGGGCAGGGGCGGTTCGGGTCATGAGCGTTCATACCGCAGGCAGGAAGTGATGCACAACGGGGAATGAAGTGGATTTGACAACCCCCGCATGTGTTGCCATATAAACCGCAACAGAGGAGTGCCCTGCCAGTGATCAAGTAAGTACCTGCAAGAACCGGCCCATTCGGCCAAGTTGGTATTTATTCACGGAGCATTCCATGCATCCCATTATTTATGACGTTGCCGTCTCTGTTGACGGTTATATTTCTGGTCCTGACGGGGACATCAGCCGCTTTGCCCAAGAGGGAGAAGTGGTGGAAGACTACGCTGCGCGGTTGCAAACCTATGGCGCGGCAATCATGGGGCGGGGCACCTATGAGTTTGGCTATCGCTTTGGTCTGGAGCCGGGGCAAAACCCTTATCCCCATATGCAGACCTATGTGTTCTCAAAGCAGATTGATCTGCCCGATCAAAGCGACGTGACCCAGATGCAGGGGGATTTGAAAGCGCATCTGGATGATCTCAAAGCGACCGCAGGCGGGCCGGTTTATCTGTGTGGGGGCGGGGCCTTTGCCGGGGCGTTGCTGGCGCTTGGGGCGATTGATCTGCTGCGCCTGAAGCGTGCGCCGATCGTGTTGGGCGGGGGTGTGCCGCTGTTTGGCGATGGCGCAGCGGCGCCAGATCTGAAGCATCGGTCAACCAAGGTCTATGAGGGCGGATACCTGTTTCAGGAATTTGCCCTGTGAGCCCTGCCACATGAGCAGGATGGCGGGCAGGTTTAACCTGCCCGCCTGATTTCATTTAGCGCAACCCGTCTTTGCCCTCGGCCTCGTCATGGGTCAAACCGCCCACGCGGGGCAGGGGGCGGCCGCTGTCGGTGACGGCCACGGCGACCATGATCTCATTGGCGCGGGGGGCGTCGTTGAGGCAAACCTCGATTCCGTCAAAATGGCTGCGCACATAGGCGGCGTCCTTGTGGCCCAGAGGCACATCGAGCACCTGACCGGGGCTGCCCATCTTTTTCGAAGAGGCGACCAGAGCTGCGCCTTTTTCCACGGCGGCCCGGAGGGGTGCGCCAAGTTTGGGATGCAGGATCGCGGCGGCATGTTCCAGCTCACCGTTTTCGCCGACCATGGCGGATTTGCCATAGCTTTGCGCTTGCGCCGGTGTGATGCCAAGGGCCGCGACACATTTGTCGCCCAGAAGCGCGCCCAGTTCTGCGCCGATGTCCATCAGGGCACTGAGGTCTTCCTGATAGACCCCGGCAAAGGGGTTTTCGATCACCGCCACGGCGACGGCCTTGCGGGTAGGCGGCGCAATGTTGCGGCCCATTTCGCTGTGGGTTTCCTCGACGTTGACGGCAATTTTGCGGATCTTGGCGGTCATCTCAATCCGTCCTCCCCTTTGATGTCTGCGGCGGCCAATCCGCCAGCGCGATTGTGAATGCGTGCGCCCGTGGTCATCACCAGAATGAGCATCATCTCATCGGCGCGCGGCGCGTCGTTGAGGCCCACTTCCATGCTGTCGAAATGGCTGCGCACATAGGATGCGTTGATATGGGTGATCGGCACATCAAGCCGTGCGCCAACGCCGCCCACCTTTTTGGTGGAGGGCACGATGGCGTTAGATCCATTCAGCAGCTCGCGCATCGCGTAACCGCCGGGAGCGTGCCAAAGTGCGCCATGCTCCAACTCTCCATCTGCGCCGATCAGGGCAGCCTTGCCGTAACCTTCGATCTGGTCGGCACCGCCAAGCATCTCGACCAGCTTTTCCGCCATCGACAGGCCGAGCGGTTTGAGATCCTCCATAAAGGGTTGGATGTCCGGTTCGTACCGTCCGGCGAAGGGGTTCTTGATCACCGCCATTACAGCGGCGCGTTTGAGGGATTTGGCAGGCACTGGGCCGCCCTCGTGAAAGATCTCTTCGATCACGCGGCTGGTTTTGCGCAGAATAACGTCAGGCATGTTCAGCGGTCCTTAAGCTGAGGGAAGCGAGGGGCGCGGTGCAGCTTTGGCTGTCCCCTTGCAGAAACAGGGCTGCACCAAGAATGCGGCCTTTTTGAATCAGATCATCGGCGCGTTTGCGCCCCTGTTCAAGCGCCAAGCGGCGGTCTGTTGCGGGCAACGCGCTGCAATGGGTCACCACGGGCAGATCGCCAAGGTCGCTGTTGTCATCAAGGCTGCTGGCCGGGGCGCGGGTGATCGCGGGATGGTCGGGCAGGTCCACGGCATTGGCGATCATCGTGGCGGCAACGTCCGCTTCGGCGGCGGTGCGGGCCAGCACGGTGACGCTGTCTGCGATGCCAAGGCTGAGACTGCGGCCATGGCGACCACTGGTGGCGATGCCGCGAATGGGCGTGTCTTGTGTGATTGTGATGCGGCCCAGATCACTGCCGTCATGGCCGGACATGGCAGATGTGAAATGCTGTCCTTTGGTCAGATGTAGGGCGATGTCGCCGCCGTTGTTCACATAGGCACGGGTCAGGGGCGTGGCGGCGCAGATGGCGTGCAGGACGTGATCGGCCACAGCACCGGCAACGGCAGCCATCGAGGTGACGAAACTCTCTGCCGCATAAGGATAGGCGGCAAGGTGCATCTGGCAGGCGATGGACCCGTTGGGCGGAGGACTGTCCGTGCTGAGCGGTTGGCGCAACGCAGGCAGTTCCCGCACCAGTTCCTCCAGCACAGTGGCAAAGCGGGCCTGCGCGGCGGCAAAGGCGATTTTGCGATCACCCTCGGCCCCGATGATCAGGTCTATCGGTCCGTGTTGCAGGTGCAGACGGGTGCCACCCGGCAAAAGATGAGCCTGCGGGCCCATCAGGACTTGTCGCCCTTGGCCCAGCGATAATTGGTATGGGCCATCGGATCATGTCCGTGCGCCTCTGGCTTGACCTTTCGGGTGACGCCGGTGACGGAGGACACGGGTTTGACCTCGCTCATGTGGCCGCCAAGGGTGGCGTAGTCACTGACCCGCAGGGAAAATTCAATCGGGGCGACCAGGGCAGGGGTCGGCACGTAGCCAAAGGATCCGGTGGGCATGTCCATCACATCGACCATCACCGTGATACCGCCGCCGGGCCAGACATAGGCCTCCGCGCCGCCGCAGGACACATGGGTCAGCGCGTCTTTGACTGAACGGGTCAGGCGCACGGGGTTTTCTGTGACCCCCGCCCGCAGGCTGCCGCCCGCGCCGCCCATGAACAGCACCGAACAGATCGAGGGTTCGCAGTTTTCCGCGATCAGATCGCAAGAGGCCCGCAAGGCATCCGGCATCGGTGCGGGTTGTGGCACCAGATCGGCGTCCAGTTCGTAATAGCCTGATTGTTCGCCCGTGGTTGAAACCATCAGAAGCCGCAGTCCGGCCCATGCCACCTTGGGGTTGAAGGGACCAAGGATCGCAAGCGGATCTTCGATATCGGTGCCGCCCCAGCCAGTGCCGGGCTCGGCCACCTGAAAGTAACGTCCCGGCGTGGAGCGGCGGCCAAGGATCTTGATGCCGGTGGGCGGCACATCGAGTTCCTTGCCTGCCTGATGTTCGGACAACACCCCGGTGATATGGTCATCGACTACCACAACGTCATCGGCATGAGACAGCCATTGTTTGGCAAACATCCCGATGGTGGCAGAGCCGCAGCCCACCCGCATCAGCTTTTCCGGCAGCCCGTTGATCACCGGCGCTTTGCCGGCCTCAACGACGATGGTGGTGGCGTGATCATCCTCTCCGATGATCATTTCCACCGGTTCGCGGTTGCACAGTTTCAAAAGGGCATCGCAGGTCACGCGGCCTTCTTTCTTGGTGCCGCCAGTCAGGTGTTCGACCCCGCCCAGAGAAAGCATCTTGGACCCGTATTCAGAGGTCATCACATGGCCAATCGGCTCTCCATCCACCCGCACCACATCGCGTTCGTGGCCAATGTGGCGGTCGGTGTCGATCTTCACCTTGACGCCGCAGTAGGAAAAGATGCCCTCGGTCACAACGGTGACCATATCGACGCCTTCAACGTCCTGACTGACAATAAAGGGCGCGGGTTTGTAATCGGGATAGGTGGTGCCAGCGCCGACAGCGGTGACAAAGGGGCGGTCGCCTTTGACGATATTGCCATCCCATTCATCGGCGGGTGTGTCCGACAGGAACGGTACCAGCTTTTGATCGGTGCCTTCGATGATGGTCAGCGCATCAAGGCGCACCAGATCACCGCCGTGGTTGGCATAGCGGTCACAGGCACCGATCTTGCCATCAGCGATGTAGCACATCACCGGGCAGGCGTCGCAGCGGATCTTTTCGGGTTTGGCGCGTTCAGTCATGGGATTTGGCCTTGAGTGCAGCGCGGACGCGGGCGGGGGTTGCGGGAACCTGTGTGATGCGGACACCGGTGGCATTGTGGATCGCATTCAGGATCGCGGGGGCGGTCGGGATCAACACATGTTCGCCCAGCCCCTTGGCCCCGTATGGCCCGTGGGCGTCCGGCTCTTCGATGATCAGGGTTTCAACGGGGGGCATATCGCCAATGGTCGGGATCAGGTAATCATGCAGGTTCTCGGTGCGCCCCGGAATGTATTCTTCCATCAAAGCCATGCCGAGACCCTGCGCAATGCCGCCTTGCACCTGACCTTCAACCAGCATCGGATTGATCGCCTTGCCCACATCATGGGCGGCAACAAAGTGCAGCGGCTTGACGGTGCCAAAGGCAGTATCGACCTCGACCACCACCAGATGCGCGGCATAGCCAAATTGCGCATAGGGTGCACCCTGGCCGTTTTCATCCAGCGGTTTGGTGGGCGGATCATAGGTTTCCTCGGAGCGCAGCACATAGCCTTCGCCATCGGCGGAGAGGGTCGATAGCGCAAAGCTGTGGCGGCCCGCCTTGTCAGTGGCGTGGATCATGCCATCTGCGATTTCAAGCTGGGCGTCTTGGGCGACATTCATCCGCTCAAGGATCTGCGCGCGCAATGCCGCGCCTGACAATCGCGCGGCATTGCCCGAGACATAGGTCTGCCGCGAGGCGGAGGTTTTGCCCGCATCCGGTGTCACGTCCGTGTCGGCGCCGATCAGGGTCAGGGCATGGACCGGCACGCCAAGGGCGGTGGCGAACAATTGGCTGATCACCGTGTTGGCGCCTTGCCCGATGTCCATTGCGCCTTGGTGCAGCATGATCGTGCCATCGGCGCGGATGCCCGCCTTGATGGTTGAGGGATTGGGCAGCGAGGTGTTGCCACAACCGTACCAGCCCGCCGCAATGCCAACACCGCGTTTCAGAGTGGTATTGGCCGCGTTGAATGCCGCCGCCGCACCGCGTTCCTTGGCCCATGCGGGGCGCAAGGCCTCAAGACAGGCGCGAATGCCAACCCCTTGGGAAAACACCTGTCCGCAGACCGTGGGCGCGTTGTTTTCCAATGCGTTGAGGATGCGGAACTCCAGCGGATCGAGGCCAAGCCTGTCTGCCAGCACGTCAAACAGGCTTTCTTGTGCAATCGCGGCCTGAGGCACGCCAAAACCGCGAAAGGCACCCGACGGCGGGTTGTTGGTATGGATGCCCTTGGATTCGGCGCGGTAGTTGGGGATGCTGTAGGGGCCGGACGCATGCACCGGTACCCGGTTGGCCACGGTCGGCCCCCAACTGGCATAGGCGCCGGTGTCAAATTCGCCATAGAAGTCATAGCCGGTGATCTTGCCGGTGCGGTCCGCGCCGATGCTCAGGCGGATGTCGGAAGGGTGGCGCTTGGTGGTGCTTTGCATCGATTCACTGCGCGAATAGGTCAGGCGCACGGGTTTGCCGGTCTTGATCGCGGCCATCGCCAGATAGGGCTGCACGGAAATGTCCAGCTTGGAGCCAAAGCCGCCGCCCACGCCGGTTGGCACAATGCGGATGCGGCTGCGATCCCAGCCAAGGATGATCTCAAGCGCCTCAAGATCCATGACGGGGGCCTGGGTGCAGGCGTAGACCTCGACACGGTCCCCATCCACACGGGCAAAGCCGGCTTCAGGCTCAATATAGGCATGTTCGACAAAACCGCTTTGGTAGTGGCCTGACACGGTGACATCCGCAGAGGCCAGCGCGGATTTGGCATCGCCGCAAGCGACAAAGCCGCCGCACATCACGTTCATGTCCCGGCCTTTGTGCAGCTCTGCGGCTTGATCCGTTTGGGCGCTGTGAATGTCGGTGCTGGCGGGGCGTTCCTCCCATGTCAGGGGGAAAGTGGCGGGATCGAAGTTGCGGATCATCTCCGGCGTTCCGATCACGGCGGCAACGGCTTCACCCCGAAAGCGGGTTTCGCCCTCGGCAAAGACGGGTTGATCCATGAACTGCGGAATGACGCCAAACACGTTGCGGCCTGTGATATCGGCAGCGGTCAGCACGGCCTCAACGCCAGTTCTGTTGGCAACAAATCCCTCCAGATCGCCAAAGGTGAAACCGGCGCGAGGGAAGGGCGAACGGATCACCAAAATCTCAAGCGTGCCGGGCGGCGCGATATCGTCGCCGAAGGCCTCGCGCCCCGCAACTTTGTCCGCGCCATCGAGGCGGCGGATTGCATCACCTGCATGACCGGGTGCATCGCGGGTGAGGGCAGGGGCACCCATCACGGCGTCGATGATCTTGCGATATCCGGTGCAGCGGCACAGCACCCCGCCAAGCGCATCTTGCACCTGCGTTTCCGTCGGCTGCGGATTGGCCCGCAGCAGCGCCACGGCTGAGGCCATCATCCCCGGTGTGCAGATCCCGCATTGCGCCGCGCCGTGGTTTTGAAAGCTCTCGCCCAGGGCATGGGCAATCGGATCATTGGCATGCAGGCCGGCGGGGGTTTCCACCGCGCGCCCCGCGGCCTGTTGCGCGGGCATCAAACAGGCGCAGACGGGGTCGCCGTCCACCAACACGGTGCAGGCGCCGCAATCGCCCGCGTTGCAGCCGATTTTCACATCCCGCGCACCAAGCTGTTCGCGCAGCATCTCTGACAGGCGTTGGCCGGGGGCGGGCTGGCATTGGGCGTGCTGCCCGTTGAGGGTAAAGGTCGTGGCGGAAAGGTCGGTGGGTTTGTTCATCACGCGGCCGCCTCTGCAATCGCACGGCGGATCTGCTCGGCCACCACATCAAGGCGGTAATCGGCGCTGCCGCGCACGTCGTCGATGGGGGAGAGGGGGGCAAGGTGGTCAGCTTCGACAACGGCCTGATGCACGGCTTTCCCGATCAGCGCCTGTTCCAAGGCGGGCAATCGCTGGGCCACGGGGGAACAGGCCCCAACGGCGATGCGGGCCTCGGTGATCCGGCCATTGGAGTCGAGGCAGATCAAGCAGGCGGTCATGGTGATGGAGATCACCAGATAACGGCGGCTGCCCAGCTTTTCAAAAGAGGAGGTGGCGTTCTGCGGTGGCTCCGGCACAAGGACGGCAGTGAGCAATTCGTCCGGGGCCAGTGCGGTCTGGCGCACGCCGGTGATGAACTGTGCCAGGGGCAGAACACGCGCCCCATTGGCGGCGCTGGTCAGTTCGACCTGCGCATCAAGGGTCAACAGCGGCGGAACGCCATCCGCTGCAGGAGAGGCATTGCAAAGGTTTCCGGCAATCGTTCCGGCGTTCTGGATCTGGATGCTGCCGACCTCGGCTGCGGCGGATTTGAGCCCGTCGAAGGCCGGGGGCAGATCGGCGTTGAGGATTTCCGTCCATGTGGTGGCCGCGCCAAACCGATAACCCACCTCGGTGCGGCTGATGCCGGACAGCCCGGCAATGCGGGTCACATCAAGAAAGAACGCTGGCCGCCGCCCCTGCCGCGCGGAGGGATAGACATCGGTGCCGCCCGCGACGACCTTACCGCCCTGACGGGTGAGGGTTTCAAGGGCCGAGGCCAGATCTGTCGGATTGTGATAGCTCACCATGGCTCCCGTTGCATTATTGTTTGTATGCAAATGATATGAAGGCGCCCCGGTTTTTGTCAACCGGATTCGGGGCGCTTTGGCTCAGGGAATGGTAAAGGCAAACTGCGCCGCGACGGGCACCCCATCCGCCAGATAGGGGCGGTGGTCATGGCTATTGAGCGCGACGCGCAGGTCGTAGCTGCCCGGGCTCAGTGCGCCGATGTCAAAGCGGGTGTCGTAAAGCCGTCCGAGTTTCAGACCGTTGAGATAGATATGCGCATGACCCTCGCCCGGCACATGGGGTGTGCCGTCCTCTACCCTCACAAAGGCAAAATTTTCGATGCTCAGGCGCATTTCAAACCCATCGGCATCGACCTGCGCCGGTGGAATCAGGGTCAGGGTCGGGGCAGGGGAGGTGCTGACGCCCGCTCCGCTGTGATCCATCGTGGTGCTGCCGGCGTGGATCACCCGTGTTGAGACCTGCTGCCCGTTTGCAAAGGACAGGGTGAGGGGGATAAAGCCGCCTTGGGCAAAGTCATCGCCGCCGCCGCGCAGCATCAGATGGGCGCCGTCCATGGCCAGCGATGCCTTGCCGCCGCCCGGCACGACCAGCGCCGCGCCATCATGGCCGGGGTTCATCACCATCAACATCTGTGCCTGAGGCGAGGAAGCGCCCAAAAATGTGCTGGCCGCACCGTCATTGACCATGTCGAGTGTGACCATGAACATGTCATTGCGCCCCTTAACCGGCACGGCTTTGGCGTTCTCGATCGTGATGGAAGGGCGGCTGGCGCTCATGCCCCAAAAAAGGGCAAGGGCACAGGCCCCGAGGATGACAATAGCGGCAATACGTCTGATCAAATCACTTGCTCCCTGACGGATAGTCGGTTGTATCTAAGCACATGAAACGCCGCCCGTTACCCCCCTTTTTTGCCGCCGCGCTGATCGCGCTTTGGCCCGCGCCGCTTTGGGCGCATGCGTCAGAGCAGGGGTTTGTGCTGTTGCTGCCGACCGGTGCCTATACCGTCGCAGGCACATTGGCGGTGGTGTTTTCGCTGGTTCTGGTGACGGTGCTGTCGCCCCAAGTGCTGGCGGTTTTGTTTCGGGCGCGGCGGCTCAGTTTTTCGCTGAATTGGCCTGCGGGGCAGATGGCAATCTCCATCCTTGGCACCGTGGTTTTTCTGGCTTTGGTCTACATCGGTCTACAAGGGCCGACCGATCCGCAGAACAATCTGCTGCCGCTGACACTTTGGACGGTGTGGTGGGTTGGCCTGTTTGTGGTGCAGGGTTTGGTGGCGGATGTCTGGCGCTGGATCAATCCGTGGACGGGGGTGCATCAACTGCTTGCCGGAGGCAGTGCGCCGCTGTTGCGCCTGCCGGAACGCTGGGGCGCTTGGCCGGCGGTTGCGGTGTTTTTGATGTTTCAGGGGTTTATCCTCGCCGATGTTGCACCGAACGATCCGGACCGTCTTGCGCTGTTTGCGCTGGGATATTGGGTGTTCACACTGGCGGGGATGATCCTCTGCGGGTCAGAGCGGTGGCTGGCACAGGTGGAATGTTTCACGGTGCTGTTTGCCCTGATTGGCCGGTTGCGTCCAGTTCAGGCAGGCGGGCAGGGGCGCTATGGTTTTGCCGGATGGCGCGCGGTGGCGGAGGCACCGCTGCATCCAAGCCATGCGGTGTTCTGTCTGGTCATCCTCGCCTCGGGCAGCTTTGACGGGCTGCATGAAACCTTTTGGTGGCTTGGCCAGATCGGGATCAACCCGTTGGCGTTTCCGGGGCGGTCTGCCGTGGTGATGCCGACGCTGGTCGGGCTTTATGCCGCCAACGCGGCGCTGATCGCGGTTTTTGCGCTGGCGGTCTGGGTCGGGCTTGTGGCGGTGCGCCGTTGGGGCGGGGGGCAAGCGCCCGGTTTTGGAGTGGCCTTCAACAGCTTTGCCATCGCGATCCTGCCGATCGCGCTTGGCTATCATTTCGCCCATTATTTCGTGACCTTTCTGGTGCAGATCCAATATGTCGCGGCCACCCTTGCGGACCCTTTGGCGCGGGGGTGGAATCTGTTTGGGCTGGGGGCGGTGCGGGTCACGACAGGGTTTCTCAACACGCAAGACACGGTGCGGGTAATCTGGATCACGCAGGCGGCAGCGGTGGTGGCCTCGCATATCCTGTCGGTGTTGTTGACTCATCATCTGGCTGCCGGATTTGTGCAGAAAAACAGGGATTTGATTGCGCTTCAGATCGGACTGAGCCTGCTGATGATTGCCTATACGATCTTTGGTCTGTGGTTGTTGGCCAGCCCCAGAGGCGTATAGTGATTTCAGAAAGTTCTAGACATTTCGTTTGTATACACACAAACTTCAACGATGAAGCACTGACAAAAGTGCCATCACAGCATGGGAGAATTTTATGTCGGACGGGAATTTCAAGTCTTCGAAGTTAAGCCGCAGGTCCACTTTGTTGGGCCTTGGTGCCAGCGCGGGCGCATTGGCCACGGCGGGCGCATTGCCGGGCACATTGGGGTTTGCCCAGGCGCAAAGTTCCGCGCCGATTAAAATTGGGTTTCAGAAACATGCCACGGGCATCGGCGCTGCCTATGGGCGTTGGTATGGCGCAACCACGGATGCGGCGGTCAAGCGGATCAACGACAATGGCGGCATCAATGGCCGTCCGGTAGAGATCGTGGTTGAGGATGATGGCACCGACCCCAAACGCGGCGCAGAGGTGCTTGAGAAATTTGCGACGCAGCATGAATGCGACATCGCCTTTGGCACGCTGTTCAGCCATGTGGTGATCGGATCGGCCCCGCGTGCGGGCGAGTTGAAGCTGCCCTATTTCGTGGTGTCCGAAGGCCATCACGTCGCCAGTGGTATGCTGAACCGCTATACTCTGCAGCCCGGCATCACCGATGTAAAAAGCCAGGTGCAGTCGATGGCACCTTTTGTGGCTGGCAACCTCGGCAAGAAGGTCACGATGATCTTCCCTGACTTTGCCTTTGGCCATGATCACCGCGATTTCTTTTCCGCCGCGATTGAGGCGCAGGGCGGTGAGGTGGTCGCCAAGATCGCGATCCCGCCGACCGAGACATCTTTTACCCGTTATTTCCCGTCGATCCCGCGTGAGACCGAGGTGATCTATCATGTGATGGTTGGCCCTGCGGTTCTGACCTTTGTGAAGGAACTGGGCGAATTTTTCGGCCCAAGCCGGCCCGAGATCTTTGGCTTTATCGACAGCCTTGAGGCGGTCAACATCAACAGCCCCGGATTAGAGTTTCTCGAAGGGACATACTTCTGGGAGGGGATGCCGCGCCACGCGCAGGCCGATCAGACCTCGCATGACAAGGCGTATCGCGCTGCGGTGGGTGTCGATGATCGGGGTGCGTCGCTTTCGGATGGCAAGGACGTGTCGACCTTTGCCCATATGTTCGGCTGTTGGGAAACGCTCAACATCATCAAGGCAGGCATGGAAGCGTCCGATTATCAGGGACCGGCGGACCGGGCCAAGCTGATCGAAGCGGTTGAGGCCATGACAGACATGCCGGAAAGTGATGACCATCCGCAGGGGCCGAAGCAGTTCAACGGCAAGACCCATCAGGTCTTTGGTCAGCAGTACATTTCCAAGGTCACAGATGGCAAACTCGTGCGGGCGCATACCGCGTCGATCGAGGATGGCATGTATGAAGATGAGGTCGATTACACCGCGCAGTCCTTCTAAGCGGTTCAACCCTTTTCAAAACAGGCAAGATACCTATGGAATTTGGTCCTCACCTGATGCTCGCCTCCCTAGAGGGGGCGGTCATCGCGGCGATCCTGTCATTGACGGCGATGGGGTTGAGCATCGTGTTCGGTGTGATGCGTGTGGTCAACGTGGCGCATGGCGAATTTTTCATGCTGGGCGCGGTCTTGGCGTGGTACGTGACATCGGCGCTTGGCGGTCATCCGGCGCTGGGGTTTGTTGCGGCGCTTTTGATTGTGCCGGTTCTTGTGGCAGCGATTGCAGCGACGGCGGACCGGTTAATCCTCAAGCGGATCGATTATGATGCGGACCGGACCATCGTCGGCACCATCGGTATCTTGTATATCATCCAGCAAACCACGCTGATGACATTTGGCCCGGACGCCCGCCCGGTGGAGGCGCCTTTCAACACGCGCCTGTCGCTGCCTTGGTTCGAATTTGGCGAGAATGGTTTTGCGATGTTCTGGCCCTGGGGGCTGAGCACCACCAGCTACAAGCTGTTTGTGATTGCGGCGGCGGTGGTGATCCTGCTGGGTCTGTGGATGGTGATCACCCGCACCAAGATTGGTCTGGTGATGCGCGCCACCCAGCAAGACAGCGAAATGGCGCAGGCCTTTGGCGTTCCGGTGGGCACGGTCTATTCGCTGGTGTTTGGTCTGGGCGCGGGGCTGGCCGCATTGGGCGCGGTTCTGGTCGTGCCGATCCAGCAGGCGCATTACCTGATGGGGCATGATCCGCTGCTTCTTTCGTTTATCGTGGTGATCATTGGCGGGCTAGGCAGCCTGCCGGGCACCATTGTTGCCGCGATCCTGATCGGGATGAGCGATGGCATCATCTCGGTGTTCTTTTCCCCGACCATTGCCAAGATCATTGCAACACTTCTGGTGGCGATGGTGCTGGTGTTCCGCCCGCAAGGCCTGCTGGGGAAGACCGCGCCATGACATCATCGCGTAAATCGACCTTGCTGCACCTTGGAGTGCTGGCCCTTCTGGTGGTGCTGTTCTTTGTCCTGCCGCCCTATCATGCGGGCAACCTGTCGCGGATCATGGTGCTGGCGATCTATGCGATGGGGTATAACCTTTTGTTCGGTTACACCGGTTTGCTGAGCCTTGGGCACGCGATGTTCTTTGCGGCGGGCATGTATGGCTTTGGTCTGACGCTGAACCTTGGCGGATGGCCGGTGCCGCTTGCCTTTGTGGCGGGGGTTATCTGCGCCGGGGCGCTGGCGCTGGTGATCGGGTTGCTGGCGCTGCGCACGGCGGGTGTGGCCTTTATGATTGTGACGCTGATGTTTGCGCAAACCGGTTATCTGGTTGTTCTTTATTTCGGCACCTATACGCGCGGCGACGAAGGTTTTGTGATCCAGCAGGCGCAGCGGATGTTGGGCGGGATCGACCTGACCAGCGAGACCGGGCGTTATGTGACCGCGCTGATCCTGTTTGCCATCTGTTTTCTGGGGCTGGCGCGGCTGGTGCAGACCCCCTTTGGCCGCACGTTGGTGGCGATCCGCGAGAACGAGGAACGCACCCGAATGCTGGGCTATGACGCGGGCAGTCACAAATTGCGGGCGCTGATCCTTTCGGGGGCGGTGTCCGGTGTGGCAGGGGCGGCCTATGCTTTGCTGTTCGGCTATGTCGGGGCGACCTTCGCCACCGTGCAATATTCGATCTTTCCGCTGCTTTGGGTCTTGCTGGGCGGGGCGGGCACAACAATCGGGCCGCTGATTGGGGTCTTTTTCATGTTCTATCTGATCGACACCTCCAGCACCTACACCAACGCCTATATGCTGATCGCGGGTGTGGTACTGGTGCTGCTGACGGTGTTCGCGCCGCAGGGTCTGGCGGGTGAATTGCGCAAGAGGGTTTTCAAATGGCTGCCGTGAGCATTCTGGAAACCCGCGGCCTGACCAAGGCCTATGGCGGGGTGCTGGCCAACTCAGATGTGAATTTCAAACTGGCCAAGGGCAAGGTGACCGCGTTGATCGGGCCCAATGGCGCGGGCAAATCCACCTTTGTCGGCATGGTCAGCGGCCGGACAGAGGCGACCAGCGGTCAGGTGTTTTTTGAAGGCCAGGACATCAGCCATCTGCCCGCGCACAAACGGATGCAGCTGGGGCTGGCCTATACATTCCAGATCACCTCGATCTTTCCGGGGCTGAGCGTGCATGAAAACGTGGCCTTGGCCGCGCGGCGCAAACTGGGCAAAGACCGCAAGGCGTTGGAGGCCAAGGTGCAGGCGGTGCTGACCCGCGTCGGCATTGCGGACCGGGCCGACCAGATCGCCGGTGATCTCAGCTATGGCCACCAGCGCATTCTTGAGATTGCCATGGGGCTGGCGCAAGACCCGCATGTGTTCATTCTGGACGAGCCGACACAGGGTCTGGCGGACACCGAGGTGGATGATTTTATCAAGCTGGTGCGCTCGCTGGCCGGAGAAACCACAATCCTGCTGATTGAGCACAACATGAAGGTGGTCATGGAAACCGCGGATTTCATCACCGTTCTGGATCAAGGCATGGTGCTGGCCGAAGGCACACCCGGAGAGATCCACGCCAATGCCGATGTGCAGGCCGCCTATCTGGGGAGCACGCCGCATGCTTGAGGTCAACAACATCCATGTGGCCTATGGGCAGGTCAAAACCCTTTACGGCGTGTCCCTGTCGGCGCAACCTTCGGAAATCCTGTGTCTGCTGGGGCGCAACGGGGCGGGCAAGACCACGATCATGAAATCCATCATGGGCCTGCTGCCCGTGTCCGAGGGCAGCGTGACGCTTGAGGGCGAAGACCTGACCAATATGCCCGCGCATCTGATCCCGCGCCGGGGCATCGGGTATATCCCGCAGGGCAGGCGGCTGTTCCCAGAATTGACAGTGGCGGAGAACATCGAGATCGGATTGATGACCCGCAAACAGGGGCCGGACACCCGCGATTGGGTTTTGGATCTGTTTCCGCGTCTGCGCGAACGGTTGGGGCAGGCGGCGGGCACGCTGTCGGGCGGAGAACAGCAAATGCTGGCGACTGCCCGTGCGCTATGCCTGCGGCCAAAGGTATTGCTGCTGGATGAGCCGACCGAGGGCTTGCAGCCCTCGATGATTGAACAGATCCGGCAGGTGATCGTGCGGATGAAGGCCGAAGGCTTTGCCATCGTTCTGGTGGAACAGAGGGTCGATGCGGTGCTGTCGATTGCGGACAAGGTGGCCTTTATCGAGAATGGCCGCGATGTGGAAACCACCAGTGCCGCCGATCTGGAGCAGAACCCGGAAAAGCTGACCCGGTATCTGGGGGTCTGAGCTTGGGGGTCAGCCCTTAATCAGCGCGTTTCTTGCGGCGGGTGCCATAGGGTGTTTCGCCGAACCGCGCCCGGAAATGCCGCGAGAACACTGCGTCGGAGTTGAACCCGCTGGCCATCGCCACTTGCATCACGCTCAGATCCGTTTCCATCAGCAAGGCCCGCGCCCGGTCCAGCCGGATATTGCGGTAGGTCGCGGCGGGGGATTCCCCCAGCAGGGTCTTGAACTGCCGTTCGATTTGCCGGCGCGAGACATGGGCACGCTCGGCCAGTTCCTCAAGCGAAAGGGGATGTTCGATGTTCTGGTACATCGACCGCATCACCTCCAGCACTTTGGGATTGCGCGACGAGATCGCCTTGGCAATCGACGATCGCTGTTCACGGGCAGGGGCCAGATCGGCGGTGTTGAGGCACATGTCAGAGACAGCAATGGCAAAGTCCTCGCCATAATCCTGAGCAATCAGCGAGATCATCATTTCGGTCGAAGCCGCGCCGCCGCCGCAGGTCAGCACCCCGCCATCGGTTTCAAAGCGGCGCAGGGTTGGTGTCAGATCTGGAAAGGCTTCGGCAAATCCGGGCTGGTTTTCCCAATGCAGGGTGAATTGCCGGTCCTTCAGCAATCCGGCCCGCGCGAGGGTTGCGGCGCCCGTGCAAATGCCGCCCACCGCACCGCCAAACCGCGCATGACGGCGCAGGGCAGACAGAACCGCATCACTGGCGACCTCTGGCCCGCGATTGCCGGAACAGACAAACAGGTGCAGATCCTCATCAAGATCGGGCAGTGGCGCATGCACGCCCACATCCACGCCGGAGGACGACACAACAGGCTGGCCATCTTCGGACATAACCACCCAGCCATAGAGCGGCTTTTGCGACAGTTGATTGGCAATGCGCAGCGGATCAAGCGCGGCGCTAAAGGCCAGCAGGGTAAATTCGGGCAACAGCAGAAAGCCGAACCAGCGGGTCGGCTGCACATGCCGCACCGGATAGGTGAACGCACCAGCGGGCACCAGATCACGCCGATGCTGGCGCAGAGGGGCGGAAGCGGCCATCACATGCTCTCCTAGATGTCTCGACGTCAGCTACCGCAGATCATCCCAAACGCAAACAATTTTTGCGCCGCTATTCCAAACCCGATGCGCCTTCCTTGCTCTGATCGCGGTCTGCCTGAAGCTCTGCCGCATCTGCGGCAAAGGCGGCGGTTTCAGGAGTGGAGACCCGCGCCAGAGGTGACGCCTGAAACACGCCTTTGTCCTTGTGCGCCACAGCGGCCCGTGTCCGCAAACGCAGCAGGGCAAAAAGGATCAAACAGATATGCGCAGTGGCCGTCACCGCAAACAGGCTGGACGCGCCAAAGCTGGTCATCGCCAGACCCGCCAGCGTTGGCCCCGCAATGGACCCGATGCCATAGACCAACAGCAAGCCGCCACTGACCTGAATAAACGTGCCGGGGGCGGCATGGTCATTGGCGTGGGCCACGATGATCGGATACATCGCATAGACCGTGGCGCCAAACAGCGCGGCAAGCACCCGCACGCTGGCCGGATCGGTAAAACCGCCAAACATGAACAGCAGATCCGCCAGCAGGGCCAGGGCCGCAATCACCACAAGGATGATGCGCCGGTCAAAGCGGTCCGAGGCGAACCCGACAGGGATTTGCGCCGCCGCGCCCGCAAGGATCGGCACAGAGGCAAAAAGCGCAACATCACTCAGGGTCAGGCCAATCCGTGCGGCATAGACGGCTGCCAGCGTGCCAAAGGAGGCATTGGATATGCCCACCATCAGAACCGCAAAAAAGGCGATGGGCGAATTGTGCCAGAGCCCGCGCAGGTTCAACGACACGCTGGTCAATGGTTTGGGGGTCGATGTCGCAAAGATCGCGGTGGGCAAAAGCGCCAGGCAATAGACCATCGCAGCAACCACAAAGAACAGATAACCGCGGGCATCCCCAAGGGTCAGCACCATCTGGCCCGCGGTTGTCGCGGCCAGGTTTACCATGGTGTAGATGCCGAACACCCGCCCGCGCGAGGCCGCATCGGCCCGCTCATTCAGCCAGCTTTCGACGATCATCGCGGCCCCGGCAAAGCAAAAGCCAGAGAGCGCCCGCACCGGTATCCAGACCATCGGCGAGATCAAAATCAAAGACAGCAGGACAGCTATCGCGGCCAGCGCACACATCGCGCCAAAGGCCCGAATGTGCCCAACCCGCGCCACCAGCGCCGGTGTGCGCAAACAGCCCGCCACATATCCAATGGCCCAACCGGTGCCGAGCAAGCCCAGCGAAGCAGCGGAGAAACCTTCCGCCTCTCCGCGGATCGGCAAGATGAGACCGTTCAACCCGCCTGCGAACAGCAGAAAAGCGGATCCCAGCAAAAGCGCCGACAGTGGCAGTAGGCTTCTTACCATGTGGGAATCCACCGGAGGGCTTTTGGAACATATTGCTCGGGCATCAATGCTGGGCCTTTTCTGGCTTTGTCTCTTTTAACATAATCATACTTATCAGGAGTGATGTCCAATGGGGGCGGATTCACAAACGAAGTGCAAATCCTCAAACCCGTCAATTGGCCATATCCGCGATTTCAGGGCCATCCCGGACCATAGACCAAAGCGCCTCTGCGTGTTTGGGTTGGGTGCCGGTGAGCCGTGTCAGCGTAATGTCGAGGGTGAAGCCCGGCAAGGTGTCTGTGAGAAGGGTCAGTTCACCCGCCGCCAGTTCATCACCGATCAACGATTGGGGCACCCAGCCAATCCCGAGACCCCGTTTAACAAATTCAACAACCGCAAGGCCAAGGCCGGTCTCTGCAATGCTCACAAATGCAAACTCCGGGTCGGCCTGAAACTGGATCATCTTGCGCTGGACCTCGCCAAGAAAGACGCTGGTTGGATAGCTGATGATCGGCACGCGTCTGGCCGCAAGGTCATCAACAAGTTCCGGATTTTGCACCAGATTGGCCACGGGCACAAACATCTCTTGCCCGAGCAAGATACGATCGCTGAATTCCGGGTCAAATCCCGACACCTCATCCTTGGCCTCGTAGGTCAGGGCAAACTGTGCTTCCCGTTTGACCAAACTCAGCAGGCAATCGCTTTTGGTGCCGGATTTGACCCGCACGTTCACGGCCTGATCACGGGACACAAAGGCCACAAGTGTTGGTGCCCAGGACGCAGTTAACGTGTGCTGACAAACCAAGGTGATACGGTGATGCAGGGCATCCTGTGGGTCAGATAGTCTGCGGCTGACAGTTTTGAGGGCTGCCACCGCGTCGCGCATTTCCGGCACGCAGTCCAAGGCATGCGGGTGCAGGACAATGGGTTTTCGGCTCCGGTCAAACAGCTCGCACCCCAGCGCTGTTTCGATTGACCTGATGCGCCGGGTGAATGCGGACGGCGTCAAGAACCGGGTTTCAGCGGCGGCGTTAAACGATCCGCTGTCCAGGACGGACAGGATATCTTCAAGCCATTCAAGCCGCATGGACACCTCGGTAAGTTGCACATCTTGCAAGTTAATACGGATATTTCGAACTTGAGGTCAAGGTCGCTGGGCGTAGACATGACAATAACGCAATTAGGAGTTTCCCATGCATCTCGCCCGTTATCCACGCCGGTTCATCGCACATTTGCCCACCCCTCTGGAAAAACTGGATCGGCTTTCGGCCGAATTGGGCGGGCCTGAGATCTGGATCAAACGGGACGATTGCACGGGGTTGTCCACAGGCGGCAACAAAACCCGCAAGTTGGAGTTCCTGATGGCCGAGGCCGAGTTGGCAGGCGCGGATGTGGTGATGACCCAAGGCGCGACCCAGTCAAACCACGCCCGTCAAACCGCAGCATTTGCCGCCAAGCTGGGTATGGCCTGTCATATCCTGCTCGAAGACCGGACCGGTTCCAATGATGCCAACTACAACCACAACGGCAACGTCCTGCTGGACCATCTGCATGGGGCGACCACGCAGAAATTTACCGGCGGTCTGGACATGAATGCAGAGATGGAAAAGGTCGCGGACCAGATGCGTGCGGATGGCCGCAAGGTCTATACCATTCCCGGCGGCGGTTCGAATCCGACCGGGGCGCTTGGCTATGTCAATTGCGCGTTCGAGATGCTGAACCAGTTTAACGAGCGCGGTCTCAAGGTCGATCACATCGTCCATGCCACCGGCAGCGCCGGCACGCAGGCGGGTTTGATCACCGGTCTGAAAGCGATGAATGCGCAGATCCCACTGCTCGGTATCGGTGTGCGCGCACCCAAGGCCAAACAGGAAGAGAACGTCTATAATCTGGCCTGCGCCACAGCCGACAAACTGGGTTGTTCCGGCGTGGTTGCCCGTGAGGATGTTGTGGCGAACACCGATTATGTCGGCGCGGGCTATGGCATTCCGACGGAATCGGGGATGGAGGCCATTCGCATGTTTGCCGAACTGGAATCCATCCTGCTTGATCCGGTCTATTCGGCCAAGGGCGCGGCGGGTTTTGTGGATCTGATCCGCAAGGGCCACTTCAAAAAGGGCGAACGGGTGGTCTTCCTCCACACAGGCGGATCTGTGGCCTTGTTTGGCTATGATGCGGCGTTCGACTTTCAGAACCGCTGGACCTCGGCGGCCTGAGATGCCGCGACTGGTCTGCGGATCGTCCACACAGCAAGACGCCCATCCGGCAAAGTCGGATGGGGCTGCGGTTGCCGTGTTTGCTCTGAACGCATCGGGTGTTGCGCGCCTGCCTTTTGATGTCTTCTACGCGGAGCCATCCAAATGACACTGCCGACGATTGGCATATTGGGTGGTATGGGGCCGGAGGCGACGATCCTGCTCCAGCAACGTTTGATCGCGGCCGTTGCGGCGCAGGATGATGCGGATCACATCCCATTGCTTGTGGACATGAACCCACAAGTGCCGTCCCGCCTAGCGTGGTTGCTTGATCATACCGGAACGGACCCCGGCCCTGTCCTCGCGGGGATGGCGCGGCGATTGCAACGGGCGGGTGCGGCGGCGCTGGCGATGCCTTGCAACACCGCGCATTATTTTGCCCCGCAGATTGCCGCCGCGGTCGATATACCTCTGATGCATATGCCGCAACTGGCCGCCAAGCAGATCGCAGGGCAGCATGGCAGCGGCACGAAGGTCGGTATTCTGGCCTCCCCGGCGACGCAGAAAATCAACCTCTTTCATGACGCATTGCACAGCCGAAACTGCGACGCGGTTTATCCCGCAGATCAATCCGGGCTGCTGGAGGCGATCCGCAGGATCAAGGCACAAGGCCCCTGCCCCATGAGCGCCGCCGCCCTGCAAGACGGCGCCGAGGCGCTGGTGGATGATGGATGTGAATGCCTGATTATTGGTTGCTCCGAATTCTCGATCATCGCTGATAGGCTGCGAGCGCCGGTGCCGGCAATCGACACGCTGGATGTGCTTGTGGATCACATCGTGGCTTTTGCGGGGGCAACAAGACGGATGGACCAGCCGCAACTTGCCGAAGAATAGTTTATCCTTTGAAAAACGATCCGCGTGGCCAATATGGGGCGCATCACAAGGACAAACCACACACTTTCTGATCTGGCTGCCGTTCGGATGTAACCAGTACAGATTTGCCAATAATTGCCAAAAACTAACACTGTTCGGAGGCAACAATCCTTTTCTTTAACCAAGTGTTAATCAGAATATTCTTTGCATGATCAAGGATCTGTGGGATTGTTTCCAAAAATAAGAAAATCTTATTGGGCAGTGACATGGCAATTTCTTACGCAGCGGCGCGCAATGCGCCTCTGTTGGAGTTCGAAGACGAAAGACTGTTGATCCGTGATTGGCAGCAGGCAAAGGACCGTTGCGCTCTTGAGGCGTTGATGTTGTCCCATGCCCGTATCGTGTTTTTCTGGGCTCGCAAACTTAGCCCCGACAAGACCGAGCAAGAAGAGTTGGTGTCCGAAGGATTGTTAGGTTTGATCCGTGCGGCTGACATGTTTGACCTGGCGCGGGAGGTGCGCTTTTCCACCTATGCGCGTTGGTGGGTCAAAAACTCTGTGCTGACCGCGCTCGCCCGTTTGCGGTCGGTCGTCGAAACCCCGGTCAGCGCAAAGGGCGATACCCCGCCGATCGCAAAACAATCATTGGATGACGACACCGTTTACAATTTTCTTGTGTGTGATGAGCCAACACCAGAAGAAATGGTCATCCGCAACTCCTCGCTTGATCTGATGCGGCAAAGGATCAGCGAAGCGATGAGTGGCCTTGATGAGATTGACCGCGAGGTCGTGGTGTCGCGATCCCTCAAACAGCCGCCAGACAGCATCGGCGATCTGGCAGACCGGTTAAGCATGAGCACCAGCAAGCTGCGCCAATTGGAGCGGCGGGCCATGTCGCGCCTGAAGAATGAACTGATGTCGCGCGGCGTCCTGACAAGCAGGGCGCAATGAGATGTTGAATCTGGTTTTCCCAAACACTTCGACGACCAAAGGCACAGGATCTCCTTTGGCCAACGCCGGGGCGACAACCCTGCCAGCAGGATTTGGCGTGATGGTCAAAACGGCGACGGGCACCGCAACTGTTGATGCTGCTTCCTTGGTCACCGGTGCAATTGCGGCGCCCTCCCAGACAGGGCAGGCGGTTGCGTCTCTGTCCATGCCTTTTCTTGGTGCGGCGGTGCAAAACGCAGAAACATTGATCCCCGAAGGCGCCCTTGTACCAGATCCACAAGCGCCTGAGACAGGTGTTGCCGTACCTGCCCCGGTGGTGGCTGGGATCGCTCCACAGCAGGTTTTGCCGGACCTTGGAACCGAAGCAGGCCAAGTTTCGGCGCAGATCATGCCGGGTGCCGCGCACAACATTGAGACTGGAGAAACCACTAAAGCGGCTGTTCAGCCAATTGTTCTTGCGTCGGTGCCGCCAGCCGTTGCGGGTGAGATGCAGACCCAAACAACGATTGATACGGTTGTGCCGCCAAGCGCAAAGATCACTCCGCCTGCAGGCGCTGTTCCGGTTCTGACACAAAGTCCGGTTGGGCCATCACCCCTGCCGACCACCGGCAAGGCTGAAACCGCTGCTGCAACCGCGATCCAGCACGTGCCAACCGCTCCGGGCCCTGCGCAACCTTCGGTGCAGGTGACAGCAACGGTCGAAAATGCGCCGCAGTCAAGCGCCAACCTGAATTTGGCCACCACCACCACGGCGCCTGACGTTTCTGTGACGGCGGAACCGGCGGCCCCAAAAGGTGAGACCCCCAAAATCGCGGTGCCCCCGCAAGCCGCTGTTCCGATGAAACAAGCGGTGAGCCAGGGTCAACCGGTTGTAAATGTAACCGATGACACAGCCAGCGAAACGCAGTTGGGGCAAGCTCGGCAAATCGCTACGCAAGCCGTTGTCTCTACGGCGTCCGAGAAAACTAATTTTTCTGTTGAAAAACAGCCTACTACGGCGACGGCACAACTGCAGATCAAACCAGTTGGGGCATCTGTTCCAACCCAGATAACTCCGTTGGAGAATGCATCCAAACAGGTGCCGACAACGGTGCCTCTGCCGGTGCAGGCCACGGGCGTAGCCAAGGCTGCGCAAGTGGTGAAAGCCGCATCTGCAGCGCCGGCGAATTCTGCGGCTAATGCGCCGGTTGTCTCCAATACCGTGCAACCAAACGCGCCCGCCGCTGGCAATCCGGTCCTGTCCGAACAAGGGCCATCGGTTGAAACCGAGGCCAAACAGCCTGCGCCGGTAAACGCGCCTGCGATCGCCGCAAAACCTGAAGGGTTGGGCGTACCAGCCACCCCCGCGCCGAAATCGGTTGCGGTTGCAGTCCCTGCCGGCGTCGTCGCGCCAACCACCAATGAGCAAGCCCAATCCGTGACGCCAACCGCAGTGGCGGAGAAAGCGATCGGCACGCCAACTGCGCCTGCCCAAATCTCTACGATCCAAGCGGTCACGGCACAGCGAAACTTGGTCAGGCCAGCCCAGGCAACGAACCAGACCAGCAAACCCGCGGTAGCGAAGCCGGAAACCGTTCAGCCGCAGGCACCGACCCGCGCGGAAACCCAGCAATCCGTTTTTGAAGCGCCGACAGGGCAGCAACCTGTGGTGCAGGCAAAAACCGAAACCGCCCTAACCCCGGTCGCGGGGCCAATTGGCGCGGTGTTTGAACCCATCGATCCGACCCTCGCGCCGCGCTCCGATGGCGCGCCTGTGCAAGGATTTGATCCTGCAAGCGCGGCCAAAATTGCAGCCCCGCAGGAGGCTGCGCCAAAGGCGCCACCAAAACCGTTTGCAGAGGCGCTGATCTCGCAGGTGAAATCCGTGGAGGTCAGTGAAGGGCGCACTTCGGTCAGCCTGCACCCGCGCGGGCTTGGCAATATCGAGATCGAGGTTGTGACGGAGAAAGATGCCGCATCCAAAGTTGTGGTGCGCGTTGAAAACCCCGCAGTGTTGCAAAGCCTGAGAGATGAACGCGATCTGTTGGCGCAAGCCATCGGGCTGTCTGATGGCAGCGTTCTGGAATTCCACGACCACCAGCCCAATGATCCATCGGGGGGGCAAGGTGGCCACTCCCGGTCTTCGGGTCAATCAGGCGAGACCAGTTTGACGGCTGACACCGCGCCCCAGCACACCGATGTGGTGGGCGACGGGCAGCTGGATATTTTGACATGAAAAGGAACGTAACATGCTGACCAGCCCGGACCTTTTGACCAGTCTTGCGAATGGCAATCAAACCGACAGCGCAAATTCCCTGTCGCAGCTCGGCGATGATTACACTCAGTTTCTTTCGCTTTTGACAGCGCAGGTCCAGTTTCAGGATCCGCTTGAACCGGTGGACAGCACGCAGTTTATCGCCCAACTGGCCCAGCTCAGTCAGGTTGAACAGGCGGTGCAGCAAAACTCCCAATTGGAAACGCTGACCAACCAGATCTCTGGCTTGCTCAATCTTGGTGGTACGGATCTGCTTGGCCGGTCGGTGACTGTACAGTCCAATCTGGCGATTTTGGAGAACGGCACGACCGACACTTCCTTTGAATTGGGCGTCGGGGCAACCGATATCACCGCCCGGATCATTGATCCGCAGGGGCGTTTGGTCCGCACCTTGTCTGGTTATTCTGGTCAGTCGGGCGTTGAAATTCCTTTGGGCTGGGACGGCAAAGATGATCAAGGGGAGCCAATGCTTTCCGGACGCTATGTTGTTCAGATCACAGCCAAGGATGCCAACGGCGCCGATGTTGCAGTTGAACTCACCCGCGATGCCGTGGTCGAAGAAGTGCGCTTTCACGAGGGCGAGATTATCTTTGGTTTGGACGGCGGTGAGGAAGCCTCGTCCGTGACAGTCAAATCCGCCAGCTAGGATCTTGACCCTATGGTCACTCGCGGGCGGTCGTATTGGCGACAAAACTGTTGATCCGCGCCGTACGGATCACCGGGAAATCCACATATAATTTTCGGACAATCTGGCCGGCCAGGGCGGTTCGGCCCTCTTCGTTCATTGCCGTTTCGGCCAGCGACAGTTCTGTTTCGGCAAGTTCAGCTATTGCCGTCACCGTGGCATCGCGCAATCGTGCCTGCCCCACAGCGCCATTGATCTTCTGAAACTCGGCAGATCCAAGGATAAACACGTCCACATCAAAGAGTAGATGCAAGATTTGATTGTCGCGAATGATCTGCATCGTGAATTTGCCCAAGGGCAGTTCAAACAACAACTCCGGCTTTTTCGCCAATGCGGCATGTTCCCCCTCGGGCGCGGCGGTGGGGCGGAAGAACTGTTCGCCAAAATATCCCGCAACCCCGGCCCCTGCTACAGCAACGCCCAAGATCAGAAACTTGATCATGAGACCCTCCGATCAATAGGGAAGGATAACTTCTAGAACATCGTGGCCATAACGGGCGTTTTGTACCGCCGAGATCTGTCCGCGACCTCCATATGAAATGCGTGCCTCGGCAATCTTGTCATAGTCGATCGTGTTGCTCACGTTGATATCGGCCTGCCGGATGATGCCAGCAATGCGCAGTTCGCGCAGTTCGGAGTTGACCTTGACCTCTTGCCGTCCTGCGATCACGAAATTCCCGTTTGGCAGGATTTGAATAATCAACGCGGCGACCCGCAGCCGAATGTTTTCATTCCGGCGGATGGACCCCTGCCCGCTTGATTCCGAGCTGCTTTCCAACTCGACAACCTTGCCGCTTTGGGTTGCGGTATCAAAATCAAGGATATCCGGATCAAGTTTTTCTTGCTTGGCTTCGCGGCTGCGACCCGTTGCGTTTTGCAGCTGGGCGCGATCATTGATGTCGATCAGCACCGTGACCAGATCGCCCACTTCCTTGGCGCGGCGGTCGCGGAAAAAGCTGGTGGAATCGCTGGCCCAAAGGCTGGTCGCCTCGGCACGTTGTGGCGCTGGCCGTGGCGTTAAGGGCGGCATTGGCACGCTGATCCGGTTGACCTCGGCCATGTTGTCGGGATCAAGCACCAGATTTCCGACCGTCGGATCACGGTTCTCGGAAATTTCCGAACAGGCCACCAGCGCCGCAGCAGCAAGGCCAATCACCAGTACGTTGCGCAGGCGGGTCAGTGGAGAGTAAGTGATATTCATTTTTCGACCTTTACGATCCCGTCGCCCGCCGCGATGGCGGAAATGGCTTTGTTGCTGGAAAGATTGACGACCCGCAGCTCTTGCCCGGCATGGGCATCAGACATGGCCCGCCCCCGTGCGGACAATTGCAAACCGCCGTAGTTGAGCAGGATTTTCACCTTTTCACCGCGGGTGATGATGATCGGCGGAATGACCGATTGGCGCGGCACGGGACGCCCTGCCACCAGCATCCGGCGCACCTGTTTGCCGACCAGATCGTCAGCGTCAAACAGGGCAAAGCTGCCCAACCGTTGCAACGGCAGTTCGATGTAGGTCAGGTCTTCTGGCCCGACAATTTCATCTGGCATGATCCGCCGGGATGGCACAGGCACTTCGACGGTCATGACCGCAACGCCCCAAACCCGCTGTGTCTCGCCATGTTCGGTGACAACATTTGCAATGAATTGGCCGGTTTGCTGATCCATCCAGAATTCCTGAATGAATTCGCCTTCGAGGATCGCACCCTTGGCCAGTCGCACATCAATGCGCCCATTGGCCGGAATAGCGCGGCCCATTTCGGCGGCGGCGCGTTCCTCGACCAGGGCTGTCACGGGAAGAGTCAATGCCTGAACCTGCGCCGTCCACAACAAGGTACAGACCAAGAAGACCTGTATCGTCAGTGATTTCAACATGGAAAGGCGGGGCATCTATCTGGTCCTGTTATTTGATCTGGTTGGTGGTCTGCATGATCTGATCGGCGGTTTCGATGGCTTTGGAGTTCATCTCATAGGCCCGCTGGGCCGAGATCAGATCGGTGATCTGCTGCACGATGTTGACGTTGGAGTTTTCCAGATAGCCCTGCCGGGTGATGCCGATACCGGGCGATCCGGGGGTGGCCTCAACGGCCTCTCCCGATGCCGTTGTCGCCTCAAGAAGGTTGTCGCCGACCGGCTTGAGACCTGCGTCGTTGAGGAAAGTGGAGAATGTGATCTGGCCCAGTTCGACGGGCACCGGATCATTCTCGACAAAGGCCATTACGACCCCCTCCTGATTGATCTCGATGCTTTTGGTGAGTTCCGGCACGACGATGGCAGGCTCGATCTCATAGCCGTTCAATGTCACCAATTGACCCTCGGCGCTTAACTGGAAATTCCCGTCCCGTGTGTAGGCCAGCGTTCCGTCCGGGCGGTTCACCACAAAATATCCGCGCCCTTCGATGGCGATATCAAGCTGGTTCTCGGTCTGGATCAAGCCCCCTTGGGTGTTGTGGCGGATCACGCCTGCGGCCTGCACACCAAGGCCCACATCCGTACCGACAGGCCGGGCGGTGCCTTCTTCGGAGGTCAGCGCGCCGGCGTTGTGCATGGATTGATAGATCAGATCCTGAAAGGCCGCCCGCCCGCTTTTGAAACCGGTGGTGTTGGCGTTGGCGATGTTGTTCGCAATCACGTCCACGTTGGTCTGCTGGGCCAACATGCCGGTTGCGGCGATGCCAAGTGCTTTCATTGTCTGCTCCTTTGCGCCGGTTAACCCGTGCGTCCTAATCTCTGAATGGAGGTCTTGGTCAGATTGTCGTCTTCGTTCATCAATTTGACCGAGTTCTCATAGGCCCGTTGAATGTCGATCAGCCGGGTCATTTCCAGAACCGCCTCGACATTGCTGCCTTCGACAAATCCCTGTTTGATCTGCGGATTTGTAGCTTGTTGTGGGGCGGCGGCATTCTCAGGGAGTTGATACATGCCTCCGCCCAAGGGCAACATACGTGCGCCCTGCTCGATTGTAAGAACACCGATTGTTCCGAGGATTGCGCCCTCGGGATCGGTGATGGTGCCGCCGTTTGTGATGGTGACGTTTTGCCCGACGTCATCGGGCAGGACCACGGGACCACCACCCGCATCCAAAAGCGGCCTGCCGGAAGATGTCTTGAGCTGCCCGTCCACATCCACGACCAGCCGGCCATGGCGGCTGTATCCGGTTTCGCCATTCTCCATCTGGAACGAAAGCCAACCTTCGCCAGACAATGCGATATCCAGAGGGTTGCCTGTCGGGACCAGTGATCCGTCTTTCAGGTCCAGATAGGTGCCCCGATCCAGGACAAAGCTGACCTCTTCGCCGCTGACCTCATGCCCGACGGATTCATACAGCGGCACAATGGTTTTGTATCCGGCTGTGTTTGCGTTGGCGAGATTGTGGGCGGTGACGTTCAAGCTTCGCTCTAGCGCAGTGGCCTGCGACAGCGAAACGTTGCTGATGTTACTCATTTGGGCCTCCTACGGCGGAGCGAACGCCGAGGTTATCATTGGCATGGCAGTCTGTTGCAAAAACAAAATTTCACATCTACAAGAATAAGACAAGTTCTATTCTTTAACTCAAGAATAATTGCCCGCAATGCCACGGACCAAGAACATCTTTGTCGTAACAGTTCTTGTCGCCTTTGGCGTCCAAAGCTTTGCAGCCTCTGTTGACATGGCGACGCCCGAACCGGCGCCACCTGCAATCCGGCATAAAGGCTGGCAGGTGGAAATGGATCTGTCCTATTGGCAGACCGCGAACTTGCACGATGATCTCAAAGCGACGGTTGAGGCGCTGAGCGCCGCCCATGGCGCAGAAAAGCAGGACGTCCTGTTGAACGCTGCCGAGCTCTACTTGAGCCATATGTTGATCTACGAGGCCAGATCCACCTTGGAAGGGGTCACGCCGCAAACGGATCCGCAAAAGCAGCGCTATGCCGCCCTGAGCCATGCAGCACAACTGCTTGAAGGCAGACAGGTGGACGGGTTTGATGCCTCACCCTTGATGGCGAAAAGCCGCCCGGATAGCCCGTTCTGGGCCACCCTTCAGGCGATTGCCTCGGCTGATGTGAAATTGCTGGGCGCCAATATCAAACCCAGTTTTTCGGGCCTGACCTACCAATCCCGTGCTGTGTTGCGGGCAATGTTGCCGGTGTTCACCGAGGCGGCGATCGAAACCCGCAATATGGACCATGCCAGGGCGGCGCTTGAATTGCTGACCGAACTGCCCGATCTGAACAACGCGCCGGTGGGGCATTTCCTGCGCGGCCGTGCGGCAGAGGTTGTGGGCAACGAACCCGGTGCGCTGGATGCCTATTTCGAAGCGGTAAAGGGATGGGACCAATATGCCGCCCGTGCGCGGCTGGCGGTTGCGGATATGTCTTTGAACAATGGCAGTCCGGGTGCCCTGCTTGCAGCCAAAAGCACCTTGACCGAAGGCGCGGAATCCTGGCGCGGCAACCGCTATGAGTTGGAGTTGCTCAAACGTCTGGCGCGGATTCATGATGGGCTTGGCGATGATGTGCAAGGATTGTTAACCCGCGGCAAACTGATCATGCGTTTTCCGCATGTTCAGGAGGCTGAAGTGGCAAGGCAGGAAGCAGCAGATCTGTTGCAGGCGTTCTATCAAAAAGGCGCTGAGGGAGCCTTGCCGCTTGGCCCTTGGATTGATGTCCATCTCCAGTTTCTGCCGTTCTTTCGCACCCTCGACTCCTTTCCCGGACATACCGAAGATCTTGGCGATTTCCTTATGACCTTGGGCGCGACCGATCTTGCCGCACGGGAATACCGGCGGGCCATGGACCTGTTGAAGGATACCAATGTGTCTCTCAGCGAGGCGCGAAAAGCCCGTGATCTGTTCCGGTTGCAGATGAAGCTGGCCAAATCGCAATTGCATGCAGGATTGACCGCCGAAGCGCGGGTTACACTGGATTTGATCGGACCGCCAGTCGGGTCCAAAGAGACACAGGATCTTGCCAGCCTGCGTGCGAAAATGCTGGCCGAAATTGGCGACAAACCTGCGTTTTTGGAGGCTTCCGTTCCGACACCTTCCGCCGAATACTTGCGAAACCTTGGTCTGGTTCTGTCTGAGGAGGGAAAATGGGCCTCCTCCACCGATGTTTTTCAGCAACTATGGGAGAGGTTCCCCAAGGAATTCTCGGTGAATGACGCCACGCATCTTTTGATCGCGGCCAACCGCACTGATCAATCTATTGCCATTGACAGGGTTTTGCGTGCATTTCCCAGCCTGACAGAATCCAAGCCATTGATAAAATTGGCAAAAAGTATTGATGCAGAGGCACCGCAGCTGATGCCGTTGCGTGCGGACACCGCGCAGCAGAGATTGGATACTTTGAAAAATGCATTTGAGAGCATCAAGAATTCCGGCATTTCACCTTGAAAACTGGCTCAGCTTCATGACGCAACAAGTTTAAAAGCAAAAAGAAATTTCAATTCTTTAACTTTCCTTAAAACTTGACCGTGTAAGTCTTAACGTGAGGCAAGAACATAAAAAGATAAAAAGGTGATCCCATGAGTATTTCTAGCGCGCTCCAGACGGGCGTAAGCGGTCTGAAGGCAAACTCGACCGCCGTTGGCAGCATCTCAGAAAACATCGCGAACTCGAACACCGTCGGCTATCGTCGCGGTTTTGTTCATATGGTGACGACCACCGCATCCGGCGGCAGCGGTACTGGGGTTTTGTCGGTTGGTGCACAGCAGGAGATTGATATTTCACGCTCTGGCGGTCTGATCTCGACGACATCGTCAACAGATATGGCCATTGGCGGCGCAGGCTTTTTTGCGGTCTCGCAGAACCCGAACGAGACAGTTCTGACCAATTACATGCTGACCCGCGCAGGATCGTTCCTGCCGGACGAAAACGGCGATCTGAAGAACGCGGCAGGCTACTATCTTGCTGGTTTCCCCTATGATCTTGACGGCACCGTTGGCGCAGTCGACCGCAGTTCTTTTGTGCAGATGGAAACAGTGAATGTCGGCAACATCAGCATTTCCGCCGGTGTGACCTCAACCATTTCGACGGCAGGCAACTTGCCGTCACAAGACACCGGTCTTGCAACGCCTGGCGCGCCCTTTACCACCTCCTCAGAACTTTTCACCAGCTTGGGCGAAAGCCAGCGGATCAGCTTTTCCTGGCAGCCAACAGCAACCTCAAATATCTGGGACTTGTCCGTCAACGATCAGAACGGCGATCCGCTTGGCTCCGTCACAATTGAGTTTAACGATTCCGGCCCGCAAGCGGGCGCCCCGCTCAGCTATTCCGGGGCTGCCTCTGCGGCGGTTGCGCCGGCCGCGTTCACATTTGATGTGGCGACCGGCACGGCAACTATCACCCTGAACAACGGCACCACGCCGCAGGTGATCGAAGTATCCTTGGGCGAGCCGGGTTCATTTGACGGTATCACCCAGTTTGCCGGTGATTTCAGCCTGTCCTTTGACCGCGACGGGTCAAGCGTGGGTGAACTGCTCCGGACAGAGGTTAACGACGAAGGTACACTCTTCGGGATTTTCGACAACGGCATGCGCCGCGCCCTTTATCAAATCCCAGTGGTTGCCGTCGACAATCCCAATGGTCTCACCGAAGTGAAGGGCAACGCTTACAAACTGTCGGGCGAAACCGGATCTTTCTCGGCATTGGTTGCCAACACTTCAATCGTTGGTGGCATCAACTCCAGCGCACTTGAGGCGTCAAACGTTGATATTGCAGAAGAAATGACCGATCTGATCAAAGCGCAGCGGGCCTTCTCCACCAACGCCAAGGTGATCACGACCGTTGACGAACTGATGGACGAAACCACAAGGCTGAAACGATAATCCAGCCCTGACGCCGGAGTAAGATATGAGCCTGACAGGTGCGCTCAACGCAGCGACATCCGGGTTAACCACCACCCAAACGCTGTCGCGTGTCGCGGCCGACAACGTCGCCAATGCCATGACGCCGGGATACGTTCGGCGGCAGGCATTGTTGGTGACGCCAAGCGGCGATCCAAGCGGTGTCCTTGTCGGCGAGATCCGGCGCGAGGTGGATATGTCGTTGCAGCGGATGTCGCGCCTCGAAAGTGGCAAGATGGCGCGGTTTCAGGCGGTGGAAGAAGGCTTGCGCAGCTACACCGCCTATCTCGGGCAGCCGGGCGATGGCACATCGCCCGCGGACAAGTTCGCGGCGTTCCAGAACAGCTTGACCACGCTGGTCAACATGCCGTCTTCGACCGGCGCTCAAACAGGCACAATTCTGGCGGCCGAAGATCTGGCGCTGTCCATTCGCAACGCGGCGACGACTCTGGGCACCACTGCCGGCGAAGTCGATATGGAAATTCGCTACGAGGTCGCAGATCTCAATCAGGCGCTGTACCAACTGCGAGAGTTGAATATCCAGCGGCGCGATTTCCTGCCCGGCACGATGGAAACCGCCCAATATGATGAACAGATTGATGGCGTGCTGGACCAGATTTCCCAGATCGTCGATATCCGTTCAACCGTGTCTTCAAACGGCTCGGTCAGTATTTACACCGTAAGCGGCGCGGCGCTGGTTGAGGGTGATTTTGTCCAGGATGTCACCTTTAACGCCGGCGATGGCACGTTGATGGCGGGGACACAGGATATCACCCCGTTCAAGGATGGCGTGCGCGGTATCCAGCATGGCAGCTTGGTTGGTTTGTCCGAACTCAAGCGGGATGTGATCCCCCGTTTCAAGCTGCAACTGGATGAATATGCACGCGGCTTGATGCAAACCTTCGAAAGTGCGGATGCCTCCCTTGGGCCGGGCCAACCGGGCCTGTTTACAGACAACGGGATCGCCTTTGATGCGGTCAACCTCGATGGGCTGGCCAGCCGCATTCGGGTCAATGATCTTGTCTCTGTCGGGGGCAGCTCCGAGGTCTGGCGTATTCGTGATGGCCTGGGGGCCGCCGCACCGGGCGCTGCTGCGGATTCAACGCAGATTTCGGCCTTCATCACCTCCCTTTCGACCCCTGTCGGGGCAGATCCCGGCACCGGTATTCCAGCGCTGGTCACGTTGATCGATTTTGGCGCCGAAATGGTGACCATGCAGGCGTCAGAACGCGCACGGGCAGAAAACAACTACAACGCCGCCAGTTCTGCGGCGGAGGTCGTGATGTCGGCCCGGCGCAATGCCGAAGGCGTGAACATCGACGACGAGATGCAGCAATTGATGCTCATCGAACAAAGTTATGCTGCCAATTCCAGGGTCTTGACCACGGTGTCCGAGATGATCGACATCCTGATCGCAGCCGTGTGAGGAAAACGCTATGACATTTCGGGTCGGCAGCCTTTCGACATTGCAGTTTAACATGTTCAACCGACGCAATGTGCAGAACACCACGCTGGCGCTCCAACGCGCCGGACAAGAGGTTTCAACAGGGCGCAAGGCGGATATCTACGCTGACCTTGGCCCACGATCCGCCTCTGTGATGAAACTGCGCGCCCGAGAGGCCGACACGCAGACCTATATGCAGTCGAACGCGGTTCTGGGCAGCAAGCTTGAGGCGATGATGACATCGGTGGATTCTGTGCGCGGACGCATCCAATCGGTGCTGGAGGTGACCCTGTCCAACGCAACCCGCCCACAAAACGGCGCGGAAGTGTTGCAGCGCGAGGCGCGTGCCGCGTTGGAAAGCCTGGTTGCGACCATGAACACCAGCTACAACGGCGACCACCTGTTTTCGGGTCTGAACTCTGATGTGCCACCGCTGATGCGCTGGGATCAGGCAAACCCCGGTACCGGTCTCTCACCCGAGGATGTGCTCGCCGATCTCTTTGGCGCAGGCCCAACCGATGCAGCCTCGGCCACCGCGATAGCAGATGCGATTGATGCGGCGTTTGATTCCGCAGATCTGGGTGATCCGAACCGCAATTTCGAGGCGACATTCTACAATGGCTCACCCGAACTGGACGGCGGCGGATCGCCCACAAAACAGGTAAACGGCTGGGTCAACGCCGGCCAGGAAATCGTCTATGGGGTGCGGGCCAATGACAAGGCGTTCCGCGAGGCCTTCAAAGGCCTTGCCATGCTGGCCACAACGGACATCAGCACCATGGACGAAGCGGCTTATGGCACCTATATGAACAGGGTTGTCGAAGCGCTGACCACAGGTCAGGAAGGCATGTTGGATGCTTCTGCCCGGATCGGTTTCAACCAACAGATCGTTGAGACCACCCAATCGCAACTGGTTGATTTGTCGCTGGTTCAGCGCACCCAGATTTCACAATATGAAAGTGTTGATCCCTACGAGGCGATCACCCGGATGCAGAACCTCGAAAATCAGTTAGAGGCCAGTTATCAGGTCTCCGCCCGCCTGAGCGGGCTGTCGATCCTGAATTTCCTGCGCTGATCAGATCACCTGTGACATCTGCTCGGGAGAGCTGAGCTTGTAGCCGCGGCCGTGCACGGTTTCGATATATTGCCATCCACTGTCTGCTGCCATGGCGATCTTCTTGCGGAGTTTGCAAATATAGACGTCAATCACCTTGTCGAACGGCTGATCTATACTTGCGCCATAAACGGCATCATAGATTGCATCCTTGGAAATCACCTTGTTGGAGTTCAGCGCCAGATGCTGGAACACCGAGTGCTCGCGCTTGGACAGCTTGATCCGGCTGCCAGAGACGATCGGGTCGCGGCCATCAAAGAATGCGGTCAGTTCCCCCACCACCACACTGTCAGCAGCATGGCCATGGAACCGGCGAATGATCGAATTTGTGCGCGACAAAACTTCAGTGCCGCGGATCGGGCTGACGATTACATCGTCCGCGCCGAGATTTAATAGTTCGGATGTATCCTGCGCGTTGCGGAAGTCTCTGAAAACAATGATGGGATTCTCGCAACCGGCGCTGCGCAAGGCGCGAATGTGCTGCCGCAAGTCGTTGCATTCACCCAGCAAAACCGCGCGGGTTTCGTTGCCCGGCTGAACCAGTGAGGCCAACCCGTTTACGAAAAATTCCTCGGTCACAAACTGCGGCTCAATGCCAACGCTGCGCAGTTCCGATGTCAGGCCGGCACATCGTTCCTGTCGCTGCTCGAATACATAGACGCGCATCTGCCTGCCACCTCACTTATTTTTACTTATCCTTGATTGTTAGCAAGTAAAGATTTTCCATTCAATGATTAAATATGCTTTTACCTTGCATTTTACCCAGCTTTAAGAAATTCTATACAAGTATAAATTTCCTGTTCTTGACCCCTGGAATGTTGCCGGTCACCGCAACATAGAGAGTATGATGCAAATGAGGTCTTTGATACGTCAGTTTGGCGCCGCGGTTCTGGCGATGGCCATCGGGCTTACCGGCGGTCCCGCCCAAGCTGAGGTGCGCATAAAGGATATCGCCAATTTCGAAGGCGTTCGTGAGAACCATCTTATTGGATACGGGCTGGTTGTTGGTCTGCTTGGCAGTGGCGACAAGCTGAACTCAAGCCCGTTCACCCGCGAATCCATTCGCGGGATGCTGGAACGGTTGGGCGTGGCCAATCTGGATGGTGCCGCTCTGAAAACCAAGAACACGGCTGCGGTCATGGTTACCGCAAAACTGCCGCCCTTCGCCCGGCGCGGCTCTCCGATCGACATCACCGTTTCCTCCCTCGGTGATGCGACCAGCCTGCGCGGCGGGACGCTTTTGGTCACTCCTCTGACCGGAGCGGATGGTGCGGTTTATGCCGTCGCGCAGGGTGCGGTCGCCACGTCTGGCTATCGCGTGGATGGCAATGCCGCCAGTGTAGTTGAGGGCGTGCCAACCATCGCCAAGATCGAAAACGGGGCCATTGTCGAGCGCGAGATTGATTTCAACCTATTCCAGCTCGACAGTGTGCGCATCGCCTTGCACAACCCGGATTTCACCACCGCGGCCCGTGTGCATGACGCAATTGAAAACCGCCTCGGCAATGGCGCGGCGGAAGTGCTCGATTCCGGTACGGTTGAGGTCTGGATCGGCGGC
>NZ_CP069008.1 GCF_016801775.1 Sulfitobacter mediterraneus
AAGTCTTCAACGATCAGAAGAACATCTGCGCCGGAGCCGATGCTGCCCAGGTCAACATCTGCGTCGGTTGGGATATCGGTCAGGGCCAGTGTGGCGTCAAAACCGTTGTCTTCTTCGATGTCCACGTCGCCACCGTCGATGGTGCCGAACTGGGCAAATGTCATCTGAACAGTTGTGTCGCTGCCTTCGGCAACAATCTCGACCGAGTCTGCATCACCGAAGTCTGTGGCAGGATCAACAGTGATCGTGCCGTCGACGTCGGAGAATGTGATGTCGCCGATATTGTCCACGTCGATGGCGCTGAAGTCGATGGCCTGTTCGCCCATCTCAACAACAACCAGCTCAGTGCTGGAACCGTCGGTGGTGGAGATCAGGCTCTGGAACTCTTCCGCCTGGTCGCCTGTCAGTGTCAGTGTGGCACCGTCTGTCAGAGTGATTGCGTCCACACCTGTCAGAACAACACCGGACAGATCCGCGTCATCGGAGAAGCAGAGCGAGAATTCGCCTGCAACGCCTGTGCCGTCGATGCTGAGCAGGTCGTCGCTGTCCAGACCCGTGCCGTCGTCACCGTCAACACCCTCGATAACCAGCTTCACATCTTCAGGACCGGTTACGATCACACGCTCAACGTCATCGCCGTTCACCGCGTTTACAACCGCGTCGCCGTCTTCAACAGCGATCCGCAGGCGGTCGGCGTTGTTAACGGTGATGCCGGCCACGTCCAGAACACGTTCGCCGTCGAGGTCGTAACCATCCTCGGCGTCTTCGTTCTGGCCCAGCTCAACACCCTGGTTGGTGATGCGCACAAATGCGTTTGCACCGGCTTCAAAGAAGTTTGCTGTGATGAAACCAACTTCGGACAGATCCGGGTTGCCCAGGTTCTTAGGCTGATCGGAAGCATCGGCGTAGCCGTCACCTTCGAACAGGATCTCTGTGCCCCAGTTGACCTGCTCAAAGGTCACTTCGGAGTTGCGGTTGTTCTGCAGACCCAGAACCTCGAGGTCTTCAGTGTTGTCGCAGACCACGATGGTCGCATCATGCGAACCGGACTGAGACTGGATCACACCGTCGTCGTCAAAGGCTGCAACCACATACTGCTGAACGCCGGAAGAGATGAAGCCACCATGCAGAACACCAAATGCGGTGTCGCCTGTGGTGCTGCCGTCTTCGACGATCATGTCGATGCGCACTGGGTTTGCGGATGTGCCGTTGCCGGCAATCGAACCCCAGTCAGCATAGTCGCTGTCTTCTGTGATCGCGTCGAAGTTCGCCACGGTCAGTGTTGGCACACCGTTGGTCATGTCAACGAAGGTGCCACCGAAGTCAGAGAAGTCGATATGGAAGTTGTCGCCCAGGTTAACCGGTGCCTGCACATCCATATCGGCGTCGCCGATGATGGTCAGATCGGTCACAAACGGGAAGCTTGTCTGGGTCCGGATTGGATCTTCGTCGCTGTTCCAGATCGCGATGTTCGCGCTTGGATCTTCCTGCGGACGGTTGAAGCCATCTTCGTCGCCGTAGATCACGGTGACGTCATTGTCATTAACAGAACCTGCAACGGTACCGCCACCTGTACCACCGTACTGGTCGTTGTAAGCGTCGAAGTCGTTGCCCGCGTTGGTGATGATCACCTGGTTGTCGTCATAACCGTTGGAGTTGGTGACATAGATGCCATCAGGCGCCACATAGGTGTGCAGCTCTTCGGCAGTCATTGTCAGGGTCACACCGTCTTCTACAACGAAGCACAGTTTGACAGACTTGTTCCAGGCGCTCAGGTCGATCAGATCGCTCAGCGATGTGTCGGATGTCACAACGATGGTCAGAACGCTCTGAGTGCCAAAGACGCTGTCGCCCTGGGTGCTGAACACGTCTTCGCCCAGTGCAACCACTTGAGTGTCAAGCAGTGTCAGGCTGGAAGCGTTGCCTGTGCTTGTGCTGCCTTCTGGGAAGCCACGGCCGGAGTAACCCATCGCGTCGTCGTCCATGACGATGCTGGTGATGCCGGACAGGTCCGCCGCACGCAGATCCGCATGGGTGTTGACGAAGAGTGTTACGTCTTCACCGGTGATGGAAGAGCCTTCCATGGCAACGATGTTGCCGGAGATCAGGAAGGCGTCGTCAAGGTATGCACCGAGGTTCACAGTGGCCGAACCGGCACCTGTGTCGATGTTCATGACCGCGCCATAGCTGCTGTCTTCGAACTCTTTGTCGCCGTTCACTTCGGTTGCATAGTCCGTGTCGATACCCAGCAGGGTGATCGTGTCGGAACCGCCACCGGAGTTGATGGTGATGTTGGAACCGCCCACGAGGATGCTGTCAGTACCGGAACCGGTGTTGACAGTCACGGTGCTCAGAACGCCGTCGCCGCTGTCAAATGGCAGCGCAGGGATCTGAACCAGGTTGCCGCCGTCGCCAGCAGTGATGTTCACTGTGGCTGCCGCAAGGAAGTGGCCACCATCATTGGTGTTGTCATCCACAAAAACGTTGAAGATGTTGCTGCCGTCGCCGGCTGTCAGATCAACCAGTGTTGGGAAGTCATCTTCGAAAGTCCATGGGCCAGTCTGTGGGCTGTCAAAGCCGCGAATGTCGAACTTGTTGTCGCCATCGCCCGCTGTTGCAACCAGGTTCACAACAGAACCTTCAACATGGTTGTCGCCATTACCCAGAGTGATTTCACCCTGAACAACATCGATCTCGACGTTGTTGTCGCCGTCGCCGTCTGTCAGTTCCAGCGCATAGGTGTCGATGTCGTAGTAGTTGTCACCTTCTGCATTGGTGATGGTGACGGATTCGTCGTTGTCGAAATCTGGGCCTTGCTCGGTCTCGTCAGAATCGTTGGTGTCTACCGCAAAACGGTCATCACCTTTCGAACCGGTGAATGTCACCTGCTCTGGGCCGTTGATGTTCAGATCAACACCGGCGGTGTTGGCAGAGGCATCAATGGTGGCTGGCGTGTCATCTTCGAAGATTTCACCCAGATCGGTCTGGATGAACAAACGCGCGTCACCGGAGACTTCCAGATCGGTCACGCCTTCGTTGTCGTAGTAATACAGGCTGTCAACAACGTTGCCGCCACCGTTCGAGACGATGTTCAGCTTTGGCGAGTTGTCCGCGATGAACAGGGACGCATTGTCGTCAGCGGTGTTCACGTTTTCCATGATAACGGTGAAACCGTCACCGGAGTTGCCCGCACCGGCGCGCACGTACACATCCTGAGAGTAGCTACCCTGCAGGGTCAGTGTCGCGTCGTTGCGCAGACCCGTTACGATGATCGCACCAGGCTCGTCAGTGGCATTGCCGCCGACGTAGTCATAGTCACCTTCAACGATGGTGACGTTTTCCAGCTCGGTGGCGCGGGTCAGATCCAAAATGGAATCTTCAAAGTTGCCAGCGCCGGAGCCCAGGTCAGGGTAGCTGCTGCCGTTGTCACTATCGGTGTAGATGTTTGGCAGGTTCGTGATGGTGACCTGCTGGATGTTGGACAGTTCTTTTGGCTGTGCAAAGTGACCTTTGGCGTCCACTTCCAATGTGTTGTAGCCTTGGCCGCCGTCCAGTGTGGCGCCGTGCAGCAGTTCCAGCTGGCCAGCAACGATTGTGTCGTTGTCAGCTGTGGTGAAACCAGGTGTCGTGGTGCCGCCGTTGTTTACAAATTCTGTCAGAACGATTGGCACGGTTGCGGTAACCGCATCTGTGCCGCCCAGAACCGCGTCAATATAGCCGATGGCATCGCCAACAGCGTCTGCTTCAACGGTTGTTGGTTCGCCGTTCGCGTCCACATAGACAGGTACGCGTGCAACTTGCTCTTGCTCGAAGAAGCGTGTGTTGCCTTCTTCGTCGAGGATCAGCTTGCACAGGAAGTCATAGTAGGCCTGACCCAGTGCGATATCGTCGGAGGAGCCGTCGGAGTAGCTGAATGTGATGGTGCCGCCGTTGCCGCCGTCACCAGCAGAAACATTGATGTCTTCGAGGCTGCCGAAGTCAACGATGCTGAATGTGTCTTCGTCCACGTCGATCTCGTCAACACCGGCAAACTGCTGGCTGGCAATGATCGGGAAGTACTCGTTGAAGAATACGTCGGCAGGGATGCCGCCGTCCTGCGGGCCTTCGTTTGTCAGGTTGTTGTCGTTGCCGTCCGGGTTGTTGCCGTCCAGGTTGTCAACGTCTGTCTCGCCGTGGGCATGAGGGTTGTAACCCCAGTACAGCACGGTCTGCATGACAACTTCGCCCTCAACAGCTGGCGAAACTTCTACAACAGCTGGCATCAGAGTGAACGTTTCGACATTCACGAATTCGCTGAAGTATGTGGTTGTGGCAGCTTTGGCTGCAACAATGCTTGCATCGGTGGCGTCAACGCCTTCGATCGCCTGACGGGCGGCGGAGTATGCATTGCCGTCGAATTCAAAACCTTCGGTGTCGGCAGCTTTGAACGTAAATTCGAGCGCGCATTCGATTTTGTTTTCAACAGTTGTCTTGTCTTGGATCAGCTGGCCGTTGACCAGTGTGTCCTGTGCGCCGAGCATGATCGCTTCGACCATGTCGCCAGGAGCAACTTCACCGTTGCCCAGCACATCGACCCAGAAGTTCAGGCCGGCTTGATCGGGTGCACGTCCAAACAGGTTTGCGTAGATGCTTGTCACAAACGCTGCTGGGGAGTTGTTCACCAGGTCAGGTGTCGCCAGGAAAGGATAGATCTCTTTGGCTTCTTCGGATTCTGCAAAATCCTGAGAGATGGTTGCGAAGTCACGACCAGCATCAAGCTGATCGATCCAGAACTGCAAACCTGCCGGATCCGGTGCGCGATCGAAATACGCGACGTAGAGTCCTGCAATGTCATTGATCTGTTGTTGAGTTGCCATGATATGCACCCTTTGCATCTAAATAAATTTGGTTGTGGCCGCCGATTGTTCGTCAAAAAGGACGCAATTATCCCTTCAACGGCCACACGACACCCGTCATCACCGTGATGTTTAGTGGGTTTTACACCTTGGCTCAAGCTTTGATGTATAGCGATTTGCATACTACCCCCCTGTATGGGGTTAAGTCATTGAAAAAATTTAAAAACTTTTTGGGCGTTTCGGAGCCGTTTTTGGCGGTTTTTGCCGAATTTGGCGTCTCTTCGGGGGGTGTGATGGCCCTGCCCGCCCCCGGTTTTCACGGGTTGATCGCGGCGGCGTGAGGTGATTTGCGAATTACCGGATAATTTAAATTACCGGATAAATAAAAATATTGGATTTATAGAATTATCCGGTTAATAGTTTAATCCGGTAAGTTTGGAGAATTTTATGCCAACCGTAGTTGTTGCCTCCCCCAAGGGCGGCGCTGGAAAGTCGACCACCGCGATCCTTCTGGGCACCGAATTGGCCCATGCGGGCATCGATGTGACCATGCTCGATTGTGACCCCAACAAGTCTCTGACCCTCTGGGCCAGCCGCGGCACCCTGCCCGGCCGCATGGAGGTTCTGAGTGACATAACCGAAAGCAATATCGTCAAAACCATCAAGGCCAAGGATGGCGATGGACAGGTGGTGATTGTCGATCTCGAAGGCATCGCTTCGCGGCTGGTTTCACGCGCCATCAGCCAGGCCGATCTGGTCATCACCCCGATGCGGGCCACCACGCTGGACGCCACCATCGGATCGCGGGCCATTGATCTGGTGGCCGAAGAGGAAGAGGCGCTGGACCGCACAATCCGCCATGCGGTGGTCTTTACGATGACCAAGGCGATCTTGTCAAAACAGCACAAGGGCATCGCCGCATCGCTGCGCGAACAGGGCATTGATCTGATTGATCCGCCTTTGATGGAACGGGCCGCTTTCTCCGCGCTGTTTGCCTTTGGCGGTGATCTGCATGACATGCCGCCTCAGGGCAATATGGACCGGGCCCGCGAAAACGCCGGGGCCTTTGCCCAGCAGGTGTTTAAACGTCTCACCGAGGAGGAATGATATGAGTGCCGATGATCCCTTCAGCCTGCGCCTGAACCCGCTCAAATTGCGCAGCCGTTCCAAGGACACCAGCAAAGCCGCCGTGGCGCGCAGTGATGCCGCCGGAGAAAAACACGGGTTTGAGGAACGTGCTCCAAAGAAAAAACGTGGCCGCAAAGCCAGCCCGCGCACCGGCCAGGTGCATGCCAAGGTCATGCCCAATGTCTCCAGGGAAATCGCTGCGGAGGCGCGCAGGCGCGGTGTGCAACAGGGGGTTTTGATCGAAGAAGCCTGGGCGCTCTACAAGGCTGACAAAGAAGGGTAGGGGCCTTTGAACGGGTCAGATCGGCCTTTTTACTCTTCTCAGCACTCCAACCGAATCTCCAAGGCGTTTCGGCTGATTTTCTGGGAAAAGGAGAGTTATCCACAGGCTTTTGCCGTGCGGCCCTAGTGTTAAATATGTGTTAAAAGGGTGTTACGCCAAAAAAACGGCTTGTAGCATTTTGGAATCCTTCATTTTTTTTGGACCCCCCGTGTGTAAAATCACGAAAGAACGTGTGTAGAGTCACGAAAGAACGTGTGTAAAATCACGAAAGCCGTTGACGGCGTGTGTGAAATCACGAATAAAACGGCATGGTGTGTGAAATCACGAAAGATACCCGATCACCGCTTTTGCCAGACCGGCAGGGGCAGGGTGATTTTTTTGTCTGCGATATCTTCGATGCCGCGCCCAAGGGCGATATGGCCTCGATGGCGCATCCGATCTTTTCTCTGTCCACCAAACCCGATCACCGCATTCGCCGCTACGAGAACGAAAGCGGCAAATCCTATCTCGAGGTTAAACCTTCGGCCGATGGTCTGGCCACGATCCATGACCGCGATGTGTTGATCTATTGCATCTCGCAGATCATGGCGGCGCTCAATGAGGGCCAGCAGGTCTCGCGCACGGTCCGGCTCAAGGCCTATGATCTGCTCAAGGCCACCAACCGCGTCACGGACGGGCGCGGTTATGACGGCTTGCGCGCGGCCTTGATCCGTTTGCAGGGCACCCAGGTGGAGACCAACATCGTCACCGGCGGCGAAGAGCAGCTTGATATCTTCTCGATCATCGACCGGGCGCGGATTGTGCGCGAAACCCGCGAAGGACGCATGCAGGAGATCGAGATCCAGCTGTCTGACTGGGTGTTCAACGCCATTCAGGCCCATGAGGTTCTGACCCTGCACCGCAATTATTTCCGCCTGCGCAAACCCTTGGAGCGGCGGCTTTATGAGCTGGGGCGCAAGCATTGCGGCAAGAAGACCGAATGGCGGATCTCCCTGCCGGTGCTGCAGCGCAAATGCGGCTCGGCCTCCACCCCGCGCGAGTTTCGCCGGCTGGTGGCCAATATCATCAAACAGGACGAGACCCACAATCACATCCCCGATTACGCGATCCGGCTGGAGGATCAGATGGTGATCTTCCGCAACCGGCAGGCCGATCAGGTGATTGAGCTGGACCGGCCAAGCGAGCTTTGCGGTGTCAGCCTGAGCAGCGAGGCCTATGCAGCAGCCCGCGAGGTGGCACCGGGCTGGGATATTTACGCGCTTGAGGCCGAATGGCGGGCCTGGATGCAGGATGGGGGCTTGGATGCGCCCAAGGACGCAGATAAGGCATTCACGGGCTTTTGCCGCAAATGGTTCGAAAAACGGGGACGGCCTTGAGGGGTTGATGCAAACCTATGACTTCACCTGCCTCCGAGGGCCAGCCGGACCCTGACAGCAAAACCCCGCCTGCCCTGGTTGCCGCCAGCCGCCCCGATCCGATAAAGCGCTTGCAAAGCCCGCAGGGTCTGGCCGACACCGGATCGCAAAGCGCCCCGCCGCCGCGCCGCAAGGCCGAGCGTGCCGCCGCCCCCCGCCGCAACAAAGGCCGCAAGATGAAACTGCACAAACGGTTAGAGCGTTATATCACCGCGATCTTCAAGCTGGGCCGCACCGAATGGAACGCCAAACAGGCGGCGCGGTCTGCCCGCCATGCCGAGGATCTGGCGAACAATCATGCGCAGGATCTGCACCGCATCTGGCAGTCGATCTCCCAGTTGGAAAAAGCCCATGACACCTTTGGCCCGCATCTGGACCGCCGGGTCGACACCCAGATGGAAAGCTACAAGGCCGGCCTTGCCGTGCTGTCGCGCACCATCAGTGATCTGACCCGCCGTCTGGACCGGCTGATGATGCGCGAAGGCCCCCCGCCCGCCGCGCCGCAATCCGGGGCAGGGGAGGCCTTGGGCGGCGAGGGGTTCACCGCCTTCAAGGATCAATTCTACCACCGTTTGGAAAACCGCTATCGCGGCAGCCGCGACGAGATCGCCAACCGCCTGCGGATCTATCTGCCCGACGTCGAGGCCGCGGTGCAGCGCACGGGCGGCAAGCCGGTGATGGATCTGGGCTGCGGGCGCGGCGAGTGGTTGCAGGTGCTGGCAGAGGCCGGGGTGGAAAACGCCTTTGGGGTGGACACCAACCCGGTGCAGATCCACGAGGCCCATGAACTGGGTCTGGATGTGCGTCAGGGCGATGCGGTGCAGATGCTGGCCGAGGCCAAGGATGCCAGCCTCTCGGTGATCACCGCCCACCATCTGATCGAACATCTGCCCTTTGACACTGTCGCCTGGATCACCCGCGAGGCGCTGCGGGTGCTGGCGCCGGGCGGCTTGTTGATGTTTGAAACCCCCAACACCCGCAATGTGCTGGTGGGCGCCACGACCTTTCACACCGATCCGACCCATCTCAAGCCGATGCCCGAACAGGTCATGGGGGTCTTGTTCGAAACCGCCGGGTTCTATCCCGTGGATATCCGCCATCTCAACGCCCATGAACGCTTTGACGAGTTTCGCGCCAAGCCTGACTTCAACGAGGAGCTGGCCTTCTTGATGTTCGGCCCGCAGGATCTAGCGGTGCTGGGCCTGAAACCGCAGGACAAGGAATAACCCATGCGTATCGGAGTGCTGCGAACGCAGGTGCCATTTGTCACGGGCGGGGCCGAACGCCATGCGGCCAATCTGGTGCAGGCGCTTGAGCGTCACGGCCATGAGGCGGCTGAAATCACCGTGCCGTTCAAATGGTACCCCGGCGAGGTGCTGGCCGATCACATTCTCGCGGCCAAGCTTCTGGACCTGTCCGAGGTTGAAGGCGTGGCCGTGGACCGGATGATCGGGCTCAAGTTTCCCGCCTATCTGGCCCGCCACCCGGACATGCAGTTCTGGATCATCCACCAGCACCGGCAGGCCTATGACCAGTGGAAACTGGGCAATTCCGATCTGCTGGATGATCCCGATGGCGCGGCCCTGCGCGATCTGATCCGCGCCGAGGATCACGCCGCCTTCAGCGCCTCCTCCCATCCGATCTATGCCAATTCCCGGAATGTTGCGGGCCGCCTGCAAGAACATCTGGATCTGCCCTCCACCGCGCTTTACCACCCGCCGCCGCAAGCCGGGCTGATGGTGCCGGGGGGCTATGGCGATTACCTTTTTGCGCCGGGGCGGATCAACCCGTCCAAACGGCTGGACCTGATCCTGCAGGCGCTGGCCAAGACCCGTTCAAAAATGCGTCTGGTGATCGCGGGGCGGGCCGAAAACCCCGCCTATGAGGAGGAGCTGCGCAAGCTGGTGGTGGAACTGGGGCTAACAGCCCAGGTGGACTGGCTGGGCGGGGTTGATGACGACACCCTGCGCCGCAGCTATGCCGAGGCCCGCGCGGTGGTCTTTGTGCCCAGCGACGAGGATTACGGATATATCACGCTGGAGGCGATGCTGGCGGCCAAGCCGGTGATCACCGTCACCGATGCCGGCGGGCCGCTGGAATTCATCACCCACGGGGTGGAGGGGCTGATCACCGCGCCGACCCGCCGTGATCTGGCCGGAGCCTTTGACAAGATCATGCAGGATGCGCCTGCCGCCGAAAAGATGGGGCAGGCGGGTCTGGCCCGCTACGAGGCGATGAACATCTCTTGGGATCACGTGGTCGAAAAACTGGCCGGGGCTTCCACCCCGCAGCCCTCGCCTCTTGCCGCCGCCCAGACCGGGCAGGACACCCCCACTGAGGTGGCCGAGGCGCCGCCCGAAGATCCGCAGGCCCATGCGGTGGCCCTGCTCAAGGCGGCGATTGCCCCGCCGCCACCGCCCGAGGGCTTCCCCTTTGCCTCGATCACCGAGGTGCTGGAAAGCTTTGCCTTTGAGGAACTGCCCGCCGAACTGGGCCAGCCCGACCCGCCGGTGGATGCGGGGCTGGCAGGCTATCTTGGCACCCATTGGACACGTTACCTCACCACGCTGGATGCGCTGAAGGATCTCACCCCCCGCGATGTGCTGGATGTGGGGGTCTTCCCGCCGCTGGTGTTTCAGGCGATGCTGTCGGAGGTCTACCCCGGCATTTCCATGTCCGGCCTCTGGGAAGGGCCGCAGCCCTATGCCCAGGAGGTGCGCCGCCGATCCGACAACAGCACCGCCTTCAAGATCCGGCTGGAGCCGGCCAACAGCGAACGCGATCCATGGCCCTATCCCGACAACAGCTTTGATCTGGTCACCGGTATGGAAATCCTCGAACATCTGGCGCTGGACCCGTATTTCTTTTTCGCCGAGGCCAATCGCGTGCTGCGTCCCGGCGGGCATATCCTGCTGACCACCCCCAATGTCACCAGCCACCGCGGCGTGTGGAAAATGATGAACGGGATCGCGCCCTATTCCTTTGGCATCTTTGTGCCCTCGGGCGGGGTTTACGGCCGGCACAACCGCGAATATGCGCCGCCCGAACTGGCCGAGATCGGTGCGGCGGCGGGGTTTGAAACCACCATGCTGCGCACCGTGGATGTCTATGACCGCGACATGGACCCCGGCACCGCCGAAATGCTGGTGGGGCGCGATGACAATCTGGCCCTGCGCGGCGAGACGATCTTTTATCTGGCACAGAAAACCGGCGATCCGGCAGGCACCGCAATGCGGTTCTATCATGGCGATCCATCGCTGATGTCCGCCGCCTTCCACCCCGGCCCGCGCGAGGCGGCCACGGGTCTGATCTCGCTGGGTCTGGAAAACCGGTCCGGCCAGTGGTGGCCGGTGCAGGGCGAGCGGGCCACCTGCCTTTTGGCCGAATGGATCGACCCCGAGGGTGTGCTGGTCCACCAGATCCTGATCCAGCCGCTCAGTGCGCCTGTGGGGCCGGGCGAGACCCGCGCGATCCCGCTGCGCCTTGATCCGGGGGAGGGGGCAGAGGGCCAAGGCCAGCTGCGCCTGCATTGTTATCAAAGCGGGGTTGGGGTGTTCTCCGGCTCTGGCCGCGCCGATCCGGTGATCCTGCCCTGTTCGCGGGCGGCCTTCCAACATCTGGCCCGCACCGCCCCGAAACCCGGCGGCGCATGATGGCGCGGGCTGTGAAACCCCGGGTGCATTGGGTGTCCCCCTTGCCCCCCGCCGAAACCGATATTGGCCATTACACCGCCCGCATCCTGCCCGAACTGGCCGAGGCCACGGAACTGACCCTCTGGACCGACGCGCCGCGCTGGGACCGGGCGCTGGAAAAACACTGCCCGGTGCGCCAGCTGGACCCCGACGGCATGCTGCCGCGCGACTTTCCCCGTGGCGGGCGCGGGCAGGGCGATGCGGTCTTTGTGCATATCGGCAATTCATGGGTCTACCACAGCGGCTTTTTGCGGCTGGTCCAGCGCATCCCCTCGATCATCGTGCTGCATGATCTGGCCATTCAGGAGCTGTGCAACGAGGCGGTCCTCAATGACCGCTTTGACGCGGGCACCTACCGCGATGGCATGGCCCGCTGGTACGGCGCCGAAGGGGCGCGGCTGGCGTCCGGATTGCTGGACGGGCAGATCCCGCCGCTGGATGTGGCTATGCAGGCCCCCGGCTTTGAACTGACCCTGAGCCGCGCGATCAGCGTTCTGGCCCACACACCGGCGGCCTATGAGGCGACAGAGGCGCGTTCTGTGCTGCCCGCCTATCTTTTGGACCTGCCCTTCCGCCCGTCGGCGCAAACCCCCTCGGAGCGCCGCCCAGAGGCCGGACCGCTGCGCTTTGCGCAGTTTGGCTACATCGGCCCCAACCGGCGGCTTGAGGCGGTGCTGGAGGCGCTCTCGGCGGTGCGGGATGACATCGACTTTGTCTTCGACATCATGGGCAACGTCTGGGATCCCCATTACATCCAGGGCCGGATCGAGGATCTGGACCTGGCAGAGCGGGTCAAGATCCACGGCTTTGTCGATGAGCCGGTGCTGGATGCCTGTCTGGCGCAGGCGCATCTGGTCTTCAACCTGCGCTATCCGACCATGGGCGAGGCCTCGGGCAGCCAGCTGCGGATCTGGAACGCCTCTGCGGCGGCGGTGGTGTCGGATCTGGGCTGGTACGGCAGCCTGCCGGATGAAACCGTGTTCAAGATCCCCCATGCCGATGAACAGGCCGCGCTGATTGCCCTGCTGCGCAATCTGGCCGCCGATCGCAGCATCGGCGCCGCCATTGGCCGCGCAGGCCGCGCCCGGCTTGAGGCCCGCCACACCCCGGCGCGATACGCCGAAGGGATTGCCCATGTGGCCGCGCAGGCCGCAGGGGATGCCCGCAGCGCCCTGCTGGCCCGCAGCGCCAGCGGCGTTCTGGCCCGCAGCCCGGACCCGCAGCCGCTGTTGCAGGCCCGTCTGGCGCGGCATCTGGCGGATGAGGCGGCTTTGACCGGTGCGTTGCTGATCCAGATGTCCGGCATTCTGGACGACCCGTTCTACATCTGAGCGCGGGGCGCGTCCGGCTCAGACGTACCAGATCCCGTCGTCGATGGCCGTGGCCACGCGGGCGACGTTCTCGGTGCTTTCGGAGAAATACACCAGCATATCGGCGCGGGTGAGACCGTTTTCCTGCTGGTCGCGCCAAAAGCCAAAGCCTGCGGCATCGGGCACACGGTCCAGCACATTGGCATAGAGCAGCGCCAGATAATGCACATCGGCCAGTGCCTCGGGTGCGCCATAGACTTCGGCAAATTCTTCGGACCCGATAAAGAACTGCGCGGCTTGCGTCAGGGTCACATTGCCCGCATCCAGCTGCTTGATCCAGAAACCCAGCCCTTCGGTGTCGGGGGTGCGGTCAAAACAGGCCTGATAAAGCCGGTAGGCCTGTCCCGCCAGACCATCGGCATCAAAGGCCAGCGTGCCATCCTCAAAGGCGATCCGTTCGACGTTCTGCAGGACCACGGGCGCGTTTTCATCAAGGTTCAGCTGCACCCGGCCGCCGCTGCCAAAGGTGATGGTCGCCGCCTCCGACAGGGCCGCCACGGCCAACGTGTCGGTGCCCGCGCCGCCATCGATGCGGGTCAGGGCGGCGCTCAGGTCAATCAGGTCGTCGCCGTCGCTGCCGATGAAATCGGTAATCGGAGTGGGGGCCGGTTCGATAGGCGGGGCCGGCTCAACAGGGGTAATGGGTTCAACCGGGGCAGGGGCGCTGCCGCTGTCGCGGTCTGCGTCCGGGGCCGCTGCGATCAGGCTGCCGCCCACCGCGATATGGGCCAGTTTGACGATCTCGGCGTAATCTTCGACCAAATGCTCCGGCAGGGCTTCGGGCGTATCACTGAGAGGCGCTTCTGACAGGGCCGATCCGGTCAGCACCGCCGCCAGCGTGGTCAGGGCAGGGGTGCCAAGTGTCTCTTCGGCTGAGAACAGCGCGGTTGGGGCCACATCCGCCAGCACCGGCCTGTCCAGCAGCGCAGACAACGTGCTGGCCAGGGGAAAGGTCTGGATGTCGAGGGCGGGAAAGGCGTTTTGCACCGCCACGGCCAGCGCCAGATATTGATCGTGATAAACCGCGATCTTTTTCTTCCAGACTGCCAGATCATCCGTCGTCGGGGTGTCTGCGGTGATCGCTGGCCAGCCTTCGGCCAGAACAACGGTGGCCCCCGGTGCCTGATCTGCGGCGGATTTCACAGCCGCCAGAAGATCCTCCAGCGCCGCGTCCCGGCTGGGGGTGGTGGTGCTGGTCAGGATGAAACAGGGATCAAGGGTCAGGGCCTGCCAATAGCCAAGCGGATCCGCACCCGCCTGTGGTGCAGAAGCATCCGCGCCCGCGATGAGATCGCTCTCTGGGGCATTCTGGGCCGTGGTTTCAGGCACCTTGCGTCTCCGGCCACGCCAACTGCGCGGGCATTATACGCGCATGACGTGAAAATTTCGTAAAACGGGGCCAAGGCCCCCGGTTCTGAGCATAAGTGTCAGGTGTACAGTAAATTGTAAACCCCCTTTGCGCGGGAGGGGGGGCTTTCAACACACTGTTCTCGCTCAGGAAAATTTCCCGTCTGGCGGGATGAGTCGCTTCCGTTGGGGCAGAAATTACCCCCCTGGTTTAGGGGGAATGCGATTCACTCTACTTGCGGTCGTAGCCCGCTTTGCGGATCGCTCTCCACAATTCCATCGCCGTGGCGCGCCCTTTGACATGCGGCGTCAGGGCGGTCGCCAATGCATCCCCCAGCGGGTCATTAAAGCTCAATGCCTTGTCGCGCAGCGCACCGGTGCAGATCTCTTCGTCGGTATAGCGCTCCAGCCCGTCGTCCAGCATCAGCTCCATCAGGATCTGCGCGGTGGAATAGACATCCATCGCCGGGGATTCGAGGCCAAACTCGCCATTGTCGATGGTCTCGGGGGAGGGGTTCCACTTGGCCTTATGCTTGCCCGGGCGCAGGCGGTCCTGCGGCACGGTCAGCCCCAGATCGCACAGTTTGACCCCCAATGGACGGTTGTCCGAGGTCAGCTCAAGCAGGGCATTGCCGGGGTTGATGTCGGTGTGCACAAAGCCTTTGCCGTGCATGAAATGCAGCGCCTCCAGCATGCATTTGGCGGCAAACATCAAGATCAGCCGCCGTTCACGCCCGTCCCGCAGATTGATCCGCCCGATCGACAGCCCGGCGTATTCCAGCGCGATATAGCTGATGCCCTCAAGCTGAAAGGCGCCATACATATAAACGATCTTGGGATGGCGCAGCTGCATGTAATTGGAGACTTCATTCTCCCACATGCCGGGGTTGGCCTTTGCCGTGAATTCCTTGATGGCCAGCGAATTGTTCCAGCTGTCCTGCGCCTTGTAGACGGTGCTGTAGCCGCCCCGCGCGATCTGATGCCCCAGCGTATAGGTGATATCGCCATAAAGCAGGCGGCGGTGCGGCGGGAAATTTTCCTCGTCGACCATCGGCACCTTGCTGCTTTCGCGCTCGGACTCTGGAATGGGCATATCAGATTTTCTGTGAGAGGAAAAAGGCAGCGGGCCACCCGCCTGTTGCAACAGGTGGCCCGGATTTTATCAGAACAGGAAGTTGTCGTCGCTCAGGTCAAGGACATCAACGCCAACCAGCTGGATGAAGCCATAGAAGCCAGACCCGTCTGTGCCGCTGATCTCGACGCCGCCTGGACCATCGTCAACGATCATCAGATCGTCCCCGTCGATGCCCAGTTCGGAGAAGTCGAGGACGTCGCCGCCATCGCCCGCTTCGAAGTTGAAGATGCCGAGATCGGTCTCGCTTTCCTCTTGGATGATAAAGTTTTCCTGGCTGCCGCCGATGGCCGCAAATTCGATCAACCCATCACCGACCAGAATGTCGATCTCATCCCCGAAGGTTGAGAACGGCTCTTCTTCTTCCTCGTCCTCGTCAAACAACGTGAGCGAGACCTCAGGCCCGTCAAAGAAGTGCTCTAGGCCCAGTGAGATAACACTGTAGCTGTAGTAGCTCATGCCGGTGAGGTCGATCACTTCCAGACCGGATTGATCGCCGAACAATGTAACCTCGGCAATGTTGTCGCCGGTCAGGCTGATCGAGGTCAGGCCTGCGGTATCTGCGGCGGCCAGAACGATGTTGCCGCCAAAGGCCGTTGTCAGGTTCACTCCGAATGCGTCGGATTGGATGCCCTGCAGCTCTGCCACGATGGTGCCGGGGCCAAACCCGCCCCATGGGCCACCTGGACCAATTGGAATGCCCGGGCCATCAAAGCCTTCGGAGAGGGCAACAGGACCGTCAATAAGATCGGGCTCCAAAATGAGGCCGACGGTGGCGTCAATGTTGATGTCTTCCAGGGAGGCAAAGGCATCCTCATCGTCCACACCGATCATCGACAGTTCCGTGGCGAACAGGTCGATCAGTTCGTCTTCGTCGAAGGGGAAGAATGGGAAGCCCGGCCCGCCGATGGGAATACCGGGGCCGTCAAAGGCCACAGTGGGCACCGGGCTGCCGCCGAATTCAGGATTGAGGTTGCTGGTGATGTTCACCTCTGTGAGGGCTTCGAACGACCGGTTGCCAAAGGACACCAGCGCCACGTCGCCGTCCAGACCTGTCATCAGGTCAATGGATTCGAGGCTTTGCATGAAGTCGTTGCCGCCCGGCTTTTCATCGCCTTCAAAGAAGAATTCGCCATAAAGGGCGGCTTCAAAGAACAGATCGGACAGCAGTTCTTCGCCCAGGCTGCCGGGACCGTCAAAGAAGAACCCGCCGGGGAGGCCCAGATCGAAGGCCACAAAATCCTCTGGCCCGTCGTCCAGGAACTCATATCCGTCAAAGCCGTTCAGCAGGTTGATCTCACCGCTAAAGCCGCTTTGCATGGAAACGGTTTCAAGGTTCTCCATGAACTCGCTGCCGGACTGCTGGAAACCTGGGCCCTCTTTTTCGAGGGATTTGATGCCAAAATCACCTTCACCACCACGGGCGTCGTTGATGATGTTCAGGTGATCTTGCGGAATGATCGCCGGGAATTCCTCGTCTATCGAGAACCCATATCCGTGACCATAATCATAGAGGAACACGGGGTGGCCATAAAAGTCACCGTCCGAGCCCATGATGTCGATCATGGTCAGACCTTCCATGAAACCGTTGCTGGTTTCATTGTTGATATCCACATGGGTTTCCATGCCGCCATGTACATTGATGTCGGTCAGGCTTTCCATGAAGCCGTCACCACCGGAATGGTCGATATCCAACCGCGCCCGGCCCACTTCGGACATCACATTGATGGTTTGCAGGGATTGCATGAAATCACTGCCGCTGACATCGGAATTCAGCGGAACGTCCTCATCCTCTTCCGGATCCCAGACAAGCCCCGGCGTGCCCTGGCGGATCGTGGCGGCGGCGCCGGCAAACCCGTCGACATTCACCATGTTCAGGTCTCTCATAAAGTCGTCATTGCCACCTGCGCTGATCGATAGGGTGGCGGTGCCCGCGTGTGAGTCGACTTCGATGGAGGCCAGAGATTCCATGAAGTTTGCCCCCTCCGCACCGGAGAAGTTCAGGCTGGCGGAGATATCCACGATGACATCTGGATTGTCATAGTCATTGAAGTAGGAATGGGAATCGTCGAAATAGGACACTTCGCCATCATAGGTGTTGCGCACCTGGATGGTTTCGAGATCCGTCATCATGTCGTTGCCGCCCGAATGGGAGATCGACAGAGAGGCACGTGCCTCTGCCGCGGACAGGATCTGGATGCTTTCGAGGCTTTCCATGAAGCTGTTGCCACGCAGCCGCGCGCCGGGCAGGCCACCCTCGCCATCCTCATCCTTGAAGTTGGAACTGGCCGAGATCGAAATTTCAGCCTGACCATAGAAATAGCCACTGCCATCCCCGTCATTGAGACCGCGGGCCTCGACAAAGAGGGTTTTCAGGTTCTGCATGAAATCTTCGCCACCGGAGTGGGAGATCGACAAAGAGGCATCCTGATCGGCGGCGATCACCTCGATGCTTTCGAGGCTTTCCATGAAGTTGTTGCCGTGGAAATCTTCCGGGGCCACGCCGCTGTAATAGCCACCTTCATCAGCGGTATAATCGTAGGTATAGGCATTAAAGGTATTGGCACTGGCCGAGATCGACAGCTCTGCACTGGCGTCTTCCAACCCGTTGCCAGAAACCGCTTCGACGCGGATGCTGGTCAGGCTCTCCATGAAATCTTCGGAACCCGAATGGGAGATGGACAGCGACGCGCTGGTATGTTCAGAGACCACTTCGATGGTTTCCAGGGCCCGCATGAAGTTGGTGCCCATCATCTCTTCGGGATCGATTTGGCTGTGGTAGGTGTTGGCGCTGGCCGAGATCGAGACCTCGACGTTGCCCCGGACGCCGTCATAGGAATATTCGTCCTCCGGCACAAAACCACTGGCGTGAATTGTCAGTTCTGTCAGGCTTTCCATGAAGTTGTCGCCGCCGGAATGGGAGATGGACACATCCGCCTCACCCGCCGTGCCGATCACTTCGATGGTTTGCAGGCTTTCCATAAAGTCGGCACCGCTGCCGCCATGGTCATTGGCGCTGGCGGAAATCGACAGGCGCGCACCGCGGTAGCCATCTTCATCCATGGCACCCTGTACCCGGATCGATTCCAGGTCTTCCATGAATCCGCTGGAGCCGTCATGAGAGATCGACAGATCTGCTTGACCGGTTTCGGAGACAACCTCGATGGTTTGCAGGCTGGCCATGAAGTCCTGGGAATTGAGCGGCTCGGCAGGATCGGTGCTGAAGTCGGCGTAGAAATCTGCGCCGATCTTCACCGAGACATCGCCCATGGCCATCACATCAATGATGGTCAACTCTTCCATGAAGTTGCGGCCACCCTGGTTGATGATGTCCACGGTGGTTTCACCGTTGCCGCCATCCACGATGATCTGTTCCAGCGCGGCCATGAAGTCATCACCTGCCTCGCCGGTGTTATACCCTTCATCATCGTCAAATTCGGCGCGATTGAAGATCTGCAGCATGGCGCCTGCGCCGCCGATCACGGAAATCTGCTCAAGCGCTTCGGCAAAGTCGTCGCCGCCGAAGTGTTCAAACATCACGCTGGCAAAGGCACCGGCATCGGCCATCACCAGTTCCAGATCCGGCAGCAGCCCATCAATGGCAAATTCAAAATCAGATACGAAATCGAGCGTGACGTCGCCCAGGGCGCTTGCATCCACCGAGGCCAGGTCAAACCCCCCGGTGTCGGTTTCCGACAACCCTTCGAGGAAGTCCATATTGACCGACACGTCGGAAATCAGAACCAGCTCTTCTTGGGATTGCAGGGGCATGTAGCCCAGGAATTCAATTGCAAGGGCACTCTCGATGCGACGCTCTTTTGAAGCCATTTTTACGGTCCAATTTCTTTTTTCTAATCCCAACCAGCTATAGAAACCGCATTCCCATGGGTCAACGACTATCGTGGTTTACTGTACACTTTCCCCCCCAAACAGCATTTGAGGGCCATTTTGGCCCTCAATGTCGCGTGTTTTCTGAAGGTTTAGCGGTCAGACAAAATCGTCGCTGCCGCCCTCTGGGGGCTGGCCGACAGGCTCTGCGGGATCGCCTGCTGCGGCCTCTGCGCCGGGGTCATAGACAAAGCTGGTCTCGGGATTGTCCTCAAGCGACAGCATATAGGCGGGCGTGCCCGTGGGGCTGGTGCCGTCTGTCTCGAACACGCGGGCCTTGATGCCCTGCAGGTCGTCGTCACCCTGTTCGGGCTGGAACGAGGTCCAGGCCGCAGCAAAGCTGCCGTCGGGCAAGGCGGTGATCGCGGCATCTCCCTGGAAGCCATCAACAAGCTCATTGACCAACAGCTCATCGCTGACCGGATCGCCATTTGCGTCAAAGGCACGGGCCTTGATCGCGGTGGCGCTGTCGTCGTCCTGTTCGAGGTCCGAGGATTCCCAGGTGACAATGAAACCGCCGCCCGGCACCGCGGTCACATTGGCAAAATTCTGGTCGCCGGTGAAAATCCCGTTGATCTGAAGCTCGTCTGTCACAGGGGCGCCGTCCTCATCAAAAATGCGCGCCCGGATTGCGGTGTCCTGATCATCCCCCTCTGAGCCGTCGTTCGAGGTCCAGACAACGACGACATTGCCCCCCTCCAGACCGGCGATGGCCGGATCGGTCTGATTGCTGAAGGGCAGTTCATTGACCAGAAATTCCACCCCGACCGCATCATCATCATCGTCAAAGATCCGCGCCTTGATCGCGGTGCCACTGCCATCGGCACTCGTATCGCTGGTTTGCCAGGCGATGGCATAGCCGCCCTCCGCAAGCCCTGCCGCAACGGCATTGACCTGAAAACTGGCGGTGCCAGGGGTATTGATCCCGGTGCCGTTGACCTGAAACTCGTCCGTGCTGTCATCGCCATCGGGGTCAAAGACCTTGGCGCGAATGCCGGTAAAAGCGCCATCCGCGGCGGGGTGGGCGCTGTCCCATGTGACGACAAAGCGGCCATCCTCCAGTGCTGCGAGGTCCGGGCGGCGCTGCTGGAAAGCGGTTTCATCGGCGGCAGAGGTCTCATCGGTGCGCGCACCCCCGTCCGCGTCAAAGATCCGGAACCGGACATCGTGCGAATTGGTTTCAACGCCGCTGGTGTCATGCGATTGCCAGGCCACGACAAAACCACCATCGGCCAGGGCCACCACCTTTGGTTCCTGCTGGAAGAAGTTGGAATCCTCGTTGACGGTAAATTCGCCCAGCACCTCTGTGCCGCTGGGATCGAAGATCCGCGCCCGGATTTCGTTGGAATCGCCGGGAATAATGGAATCCCAGACCATCACCAGATTGCCGTTCTCCAGCGCCACCAGATCAGGCTCAACCTGCCGCGATGTGGTCACGTCATTGACCAGAAATTCATCATCCGCGTCCCATGTCACCACCTGATCGGGGCCGGGGGAGGTGATCTCAGTGACCGACACGGCCAGCCCGACGCCGGTCTCGGGGCCGTCCGTCAGGTTGTGGCCAATGCCCGGATCATCCGCGGTGATCGTGACCTGAAAGGCATCCTCACCGCCATAGACGATCGGATGGCCATCGGTCAGGAACAATTCGGTGCCGACAAGCTCGAAATGGTCTGCATCCTCGCCGCTCAGCGCCAGGGTGCTGCTGCCCAGATCATCATCGATGACGGTGACATCGGCGATCTTCTGGCGAAAGATAAAGCTGACAGGGTTGGAGACCGTCATATCGACCGGGGTCACCTCGACGCGCGGGGCGTCCTGAAAATAGAGATCGGCCAGTTCCGTGGCGCTTTGCGGGCCGTCAAAATTGGGGTTGGCCGCTTCCAATGCGGCGCGGGAGGCTTCGGCGTTTTCCGCATTGGGGGAATAGCCGCCATCGGCGCGGGCCGCTTCGACCCAATATTCGGCCAAGGCGGCCTTGCTGTCCAAAACCGCCTGATCGGCCGGGGAGGCCCCGCGAATGATCTCTTGCAGGATATCTCCCAAAGGCCGGCCCGACAGGATGACCTCGGACCAGAAGTCGCGGCCTTCGGCGTCCAGATCGCGGTCAAACAGGTTCTGATAGACCTTGGTCAGAAACGCCTCGGGCGTTTCGCTGGTCGGATCGGCCAGATAGGGGTAAAGCGCGGTCGCCTCCGGCTGGATGGAGAAATCCGTTGCGATCTCGGCCAGGCTCAATGGGTTGTCCAGCACACCCAGCCAGAAATCAAACCCCAAAGGCTCGGGCGCCCGGTTGAAATAGCCGATGTAAAGCTGGGCAATGGATTGGGCGGCAGTCAGCATCTGTTGTCCTTCTGGCGGCAAATGGGATCCGGGACCGGAAAGCGGTCAATCAATTCGAAATGAAAATTGGGCTGGTCCCTGCAAGTCATACGTTTGCCCGGAGTATAGTGTTTTAAATACCTAGGCGTCCAGCCGCGATACAACCCCGCTTCAGGTTTTCATGCGCGGGTGGCTGGTTTTGGTATTTTTATACATAACAAGGATTACAGGAGAAATATTGTACGCAATGGATAAGATGTATCTGACAGTCGACGGACAAAGGTTTGGTACAGGGGTGCGAAGCTCTCTTGGAGAAGGACATGTTGAGCTTGTTGATTTGAATATTTCCCCAAATTTGATGAAGGAAATTTCACTTTGGCTCGCTAGATATCAAGACGAAGTGGACAAGCACCCAATCGACGCCGTTAAGGCAGAAAGGCTTGATCTCGACGGCATCGGCTTATGCAAAAAATTGTCTTCTGAACTGTCACCTGCAAAAGTAGAATACTACTCTGATTTCAAGGGCACCAAGCTCTGGTTTTCCGAAGCAGGACAGTGAGGCAAAAGATGAGCGTGCGATTATCGCTGGATGAAGAAGACGCCGTCGCCCTTTTTTCCTTTTTGGGGCGTGTTTTGGAAAATCAGAACGGAGCATTGTTGAGACCAGCCATCACCCATGATGGAGAACTCTGGGCCTTAAACAATATGCTGCAAAGCCTTGAGACATCGTTGAGCCAGCCATTTGATGCAGACTATCGGGCGGTTGTTGCCCGGTCTTTGCAAAAACTGACCCGCAAATATGGAGACTGGCCAACCTGACGTTCCGGTAAACAAGATAATTTGGATACGGGCAGAGCAGCGCACGCTCACAGGACCTTCCAACCCACAGCTTGGCCGTGCCAATTATGGGATGATTTCACAAAACCAAGATGAAGGCTTGCTGCGATGGGATCAATGGGAAACGGCTTAAAAGACTTCGAAATCACGGTCATCAACATCATGCTGAGACGTTGCCTTCCCAATGAGACGGTCTGGTGCGTCATCAACGAAGCGGAGCTGATCGACCTGAACTACTCTGGCGGCAATTATATGCTGACATTCAGGCACCCCGCGTTACCGGAACAAAGAAACGTTCTGAGCGAACCTTTTATAACGGGCGAGGCTCGCGGACTATTGGTTGGCTTCACAATATTTCTCGGCAACCAAGAGCTGTCCATCGACTGTCACAGTTTTAACGAAGATGCTTTCTTGGCACATCGGGAGGCCACGGATCGTTTCCGGGAATGGGAGATGGAAATCGATATAGGTGCGTGACTTAACCTCAACTTGAGCCGCAACAGCTGACATAATTGGGTTCACAAACAGATCACAATTCAACTACCGGGCGAAATATTGCGCTCGTAAAACAGAGCCGTAGTTGTAAAATATACCCGTCCTCCCTTTTCTCGCCCGCACAGATTTTCATAAGGAAATTATCAAATATGCCGTCCAATCGCACCGCAGATTTTGCAGCTCCCCGGCATGTGGAGAACACCGATGAATGTTTTTTCTATCACACGCTGGACCTGCCGGGGTTTGGCGAACAAAAGGGCGAATGGGATCTCAGGGGCCGGTTTGCCGATTATACCGATCATTTTGATTTCACCGGCAAATCGGTGCTGGATGTGGGCACCGGCAGTGGCTTTCTGAGCTTTTCGGCAGAACAGGCGGGCGCCACGGATGTGGTGTCATTCGATATGGATTCCACCATCCGGCAGGACTTTCTGCCGTTCTGTGACAAACCCTATTTCAAGGACCGGGCCGGGCTGGTGCATGACCGTGACTGGTGGCTCAATCAGTGGAAGAACGCCTATTGGCTGTCCCACCGGTTGCTCAAATCAAAGGCCCGCACCTTTTACGGCGATGTTTATGACATGCCCGAAGGTCTGGGCCAGTTTGACGTGGTTATTCTGGGCTCGATCCTTGAGCATCTGGCGGACCCAATCAAGGCCATGACCTCGGCGGCGAAACGCTCTGCCCAGACCATTTTGATTGTCACGCCGATGATTGAATCTGACGACCGGATCGCGCGGTTCGAGGGCGATTGCGCACGGCCTGACGATGACTATGTGTTCTGGACCTATTCAGAGGGCATCTACCATCACGTTCTCAACATGCTGGGCTTTGACGTGGCCAAGATAGGCCGGTTCGAATTTGCCGCGAACTGGTCCGATGTGCCGGAGGTGCGTCATGTGATCACGGCGCAACGAAAATCGGCCTGATGGCGCTGCCGCTCACCCGTAGCTGTTGCGCTGCGCGGTGAACATCGCGGCATAAAGCCCGCTTTGGGCCATCAGATCCTCGTGGGTGCCCTCCTCGACGACCTTGCCTTCGTCCAGCACATAGATCTTGTCGGCATGGGTCACGGTGGACAGCCGGTGCGCCACGATGAGGGTGGTTTTGCCTTCGGACAGCTCGCTTATGGCGCTGCGCACCCGTTCTTCGGTGCGTTGGTCCAGCGCCGATGTGGCCTCGTCCAGCAGCAGGATCGGGGCGGAGCGCAAGAAGGCCCGCGCGATGGCGATGCGCTGTTTCTGACCGCCTGACAGCTGTGATCCTTTCGGTCCCAGCGGCGCATCGCCGCGCTCGCGCATCAATGTGTCGATGCCCACCAGCTCGGCGGCGCGCCAGATCTGTTCCTCGCTGGCCTCGGGCAGCACATAGCGGATGTTCTCGTAGATCGAGCTGTTGAAGATCACGATGTCCTGGGCCACCACTGAAAACGACTGGCGCAGCTTGTCGATGCGCAGCCCCTCAACCGGTGCACCGCCAATGGTCACCTGCCCCGCGCTGACGTCATAGAGCCGGGCAATCAGGCTCAGCACCGTGGTTTTGCCCGATCCGGTGGCACCGACAATGGCCGTCACCTTGCCGCCTTCAAAGGTCATGTTCAGACCGTCAAACAGCGGGTTCGCCTCGGAATAGCGAAAGCTCACGTCTTTCAGAACGATATCGCCGGAGGCGTCAAAACTGTCTTTGGCATCGGGTGCATTGGTGATGCTGGGCACCTCGTCATAGAGGGACCGCACAGAGGCGAGGATGATCAGGCTGGCTTGCAAACGGACAAAGAAGAACGTCATCCGCCGCGCCGGATCAAAGATCAGCGCCATGCCGATCATGAAGGCAATGATCGACGCGCCATCCATGTCGAACTCGGCCGACAGCGCCATATAGCCGCCCACCCCGATGATCAGGATGTAGATAATCGCCGCCAGAATATCCATGGTCGGGCTCATCAGCGCCGAGACCGCCTGCAAGCGGATGCTCAGGCTTTTGATCTCGCCGGTGGCGGCATTCAGGCGGCGGCGTTCCACCGGTTCCTGGTTGGAGATTTTCACGGTGCGCATGCCGTTGGACATCTCTTCGATGCCGGTCATGTAATTGCCCATGGCGTTTTCCGCGCTGGCCTGGATCTCCTTGATCCGGTGCGAGATGCGCCGCACCACGATGGAGATCGTCGGCATGATGATCACCACCAGCAAGAACAGATGTGGCGATTTCCAGGTCAGATAGCCCGAGACAATGATCACCGTGACCGCATCGCGCACCGCATTGACGGTGGTCTGGCCGATAAATTCGCTCAGATCCTGCGCCTGGTTGACCAGTCGCAGGATGATATCGCCCGATTTGGTCCGCTCAAAAAATGCCAGATCCAGGGTCATCAGGTGGTTGATCAGATCCCGGCGCATCTTGAAGACCGCATCCGAGGCCAGCCAGACCGACAGTCGCGGCACGCAGTAGGACATGATCCCGCGCACGGTAAAGATCGCCATGACCATGAAGCAGACCCAATAGAGCCCGTTCACATCGCCCTTGTCGAAAATCACCCGCAGGCCATCCTCGGTCAGTTTGATGAACTGCTGATAGGCGGCGCCCTGGATGAGGATCATCACCATCACCAGACCCAGCCAAGGCGTCTTTTCCTTGAGGTAGGTGCGGCAGAACCAGGCCACGTTGAGCTTGTCCACCGGAGTGAACAGCGGCTTGCGCGGGGTCTTGGGCTCTTTTGAGGATCGGAAGGCTTTGATCATTGGGGGGCGACACAGACCTATAGGGGGATCGGTTTTGGGTTCTTTACATGAGTTCGGGGCAAAGTGACCAGCGCCGCGGCCACAGGTCTCCGCCAATTGCACGACCAGGGGTAAAACATGGGCGATAACCTGCCCGTTTGGCGTGTTTTATTGCGCCCCTTCCCGCCCAAACAGGTCAAAATTGTTGACGAACATTTCACATTTTTCACTTAGCATTTTTGAGGTCCACTACATTTTGTGTTTGTGTTCAAATTTTACACTGTATGTAGTGATTTTTGCGGTGAAGCTGCGGATGGGCAAAAGTCTTGGTTTGCTTTGTTTAGCGCTTTGAACTATAGTGATTTACTGTACACTATGACTCCGAGGCAGGGTGCCGCATTTCCCTGTCCGGTGCTGCCATACCGAGGAAAAATAATGCTTGCTGAAGTACAAAAAGCGACCCCAGAAGAGGCCAAGGAACAGCGCACCGCGCTGGGTATCTGGCTGAAAGAACTGCGTGAATCGCAACATCTGTCCCAACGGGAACTCGCTGACCGGCTGTCTTTGGACTATTACACGTTCATTTCGCAGCTTGAAAACGGCCGTGGCCGAATCCCTGTTCATCGGTATGCCGAATGGGCAAACGCGCTCGGCAAGGATCAGCGCAGTTTCGTGCGCAAATTGCTGTCCTATTACGAGCCGACCACCTATAAGATCCTTTTTGAAGAGGATGGCACGCAAGCCAGCGCGTGATTGTCGTTAGCCCATCAAGGGTCTGATCTGCCTGATCCTTGGTGAACCCCGGTGTTTTGATGAGCAATATTTTCAACTTTCGGCCCAAAAAGACGGAACCGCTCAACAGCGATTTCCTCAAGGATGCCGATGACACAGTTGAATTTGATCTGATCGGCCGCGAGGCCGGCACCGAGGAGCTGCCGCAACATTTCCTGCGGGACGACCTGCCCTGCCCTGTTTTGCACGATTGGTCCAATCAGGAACTGGCAAATATCTACCGCGTCAAGAAACTGCTGGATGCAGCCGGTGTGCCCAACACGCTGGAACGCGGGATCACCGATGAGGGCGATCCGTGGTGCATTTTCTGCACCCACGGCGGCGAGGTGTTTATCCACCTGTGCCGGGTGGACAACCTTTATACGCTGGACAGCCCGAACCTGCGCAACCCGATCACCGGCGTTGATTTTGCCGATCTGATTGCCGAATTTTCCGCCGGCGCCCTGGCCAAGACCCCGGCCGCCAGCCGCAGCCGCGTGATCCAGCTGCAGCGCAACGGCAAGGTGTTCCTGCATCCCTCTGCCCTGCTCGCCGCGCTGATCTGGTCGATCTACATCAACTCCGAAGATCTGGTGATGCTGGCCCCCGAAGACGAGGCTGGCGCAGGTCTGGGTGCAGATGACAGCATCAACCTGCTGAATGAGGTGGCCCTTGCGCCGCTGGATGCGGGCGAGGCCACCGCCGTGGCCCACTTCATGGACACCCCGCTGACCGCCGACCAGATCATCAGCGCCCGTGGCGCAGAGACGGAACGCGACGGCACGATGTTCCGCGATTTCATGGGCAAATCCGCCATGGTCGCCTCTGCCGCGCCCATCGCCGTTGGCCTCAGCTCCATCGCCATTGCCTTTGGCATCATGAGCGAAAGCTTCTTTGACCCGGCCGCCGACCCCGAAATGGCGGCGCTGGATCTGCCTGCGACCGAAGACAGTGCAGAGATCGCCGTGGCCGGCCAGGACAGCGCCGACGCCTCGCGCAACACCGCCCAGTTCGATCTGGCCGCCGTGCTGCAATCGGTGCTTGAACAGGCACCAACACCGGACGTGGCCCCCAGCGCCCTGTCCACAGAGATTGCGGCGGATATTGACCTGAGCACGCTGCTCTCCTCCATTCTGGCCCTGCCCGGCCCTGCCGATGTTGCGCTCAGTATTGCGGGCGGATTTCAGGACAGCTGGGCCGATGAGGCCCCCGTGGCCTTTGCCGACAAACCCGGCTCAGAGGACAAGACCGCAAGCGCCGAAGGCAAGCTGGACAAGGCCCAGACCACGCGCAGCACCACAACCGATACCCAGATCGAAAGCGCCGACAGCGGCATCACCGCCAGCCCCGATGCGGCCTTTGATCTGGCCTCGGTGCTGGATTTCACCGCCTCGATGGCCGATGCCTTCAAAACCTTTGATTTTGGCGGCGTGCAGATCCAGGCGACCTTTGACATTGCCAGCCTCACCACGACGTCCTCTTCTGATACGGCAAGCGACGCGCCCGACCTTGAGCCGGTCATCTCTGATCTGCTGAACACGCTGACCGATCCGGTTGACGAGATTGACATGGGCGGAAACACCAGCGGCGTCTCTGACGAGATCTACAAACCTTTGGACATCAATGCCCATGCCTTCATCCAGTATATGCTGGGCATGTCCAGCACCGGTGAAGTTGAGGTTGTACAAACCCAGAATGAACTGCTGTTGATGGATTTTGATGCCCTACGCGCCTCAGCCGCCGACACCGTACAGATGGGCTGGACCCTTGCGGATGGCAACACCGTCTACACCATCGGTATGCGCGAAGATTACGTGGAATACGACCTGATCGCCTGATCGCCTGGGACAGAGATGTTACGGCTGATCGCGCATGAATGCCCCCATTCATCGATCTCCATGAACATCACTAAACAGGCTTTAGGAACACACCCTTCTGGTTGTGTCGCAGGTATGGCCCGCGATAGTTTGAACTTCGAGCATCTTGGCTCACGCAGAAGGAGTCAAACTCAGAATGCTTCGTCCTCCTACCGTTATTTTCATTCTGGTATCCGTCTTCCTTGTCTGGTCATGGATGATGCAAAGATCAACGACCGTAACGCTGCAAGACACGGATTACAGCCTAACATACAGGGTGGCTTGGGGCTTTGGAATGAAGGAACGGTTGATGCTGGGAAAGACGGAGGCTCCTTGGTCATTGGCGTCAAGCCAGTGGGTGGAAATTTGGAAAAAGCCATACAACTCTGGTGCGGTTTTATACGTCAGTAATGATGGCCAAACATTTTATATCGGAACCTATTACAAGCTGGGCATAGCGATGCCCGACAGCAAACGTCTTGTGATGACTTGCGATAAAGCTGACATTCCGAAGTTGACGCAACTTGGCCGGCACATATCCGCAAGCCAAGATTTTGAACAAGTGAAGATCATCGACCCTGAAGGTCAGAGTTTCCCCAGCTACATAGAGGCCGATGTTCCCGGCAGAACAACCACAGGCCCGCCAACACCGTCAAAATACTACATTGATCTTCAGTATATTGGCAGATTTGGAGTTGTCAGGGGAAAAAGCCGGGGAAAGGATGTCAGGTTTGTTTCCTCTGATAACGCCCCCGAGCCGCAGATGAGCCTGAATGTCCATTGCGGTTAAACTCATGCCCCATCTATGATGCGGGCGGAAACGTCCACCCCGCCCTTGCAGGGCCGGCTTATTCTTCCAGCAGGCTTTTGCGCACCGCGTCCATCAGCGGCGATGTCAGATAGTTCACCACCGTGCGTTCGCCCGTGGTGATCACCACATCCACCGGCATACCGGCAGTGATGCGTTCGCGGATGTCCTCGGAAATATCCGCCGGATCAATGTCGATCCGCGCCAGATAATAGGGCATTTCATTGGGGTTATCGGGGGTGATCACGTCATGGGACACATTTTCGACCTGGCCCAGAACGATCGGGGTCAGACGTGCCTTGAAGGCGGAGAACCGCACCTCGGTGGACAGACCCACCACCACGTTATCAATATCAATCGGCGAGATCCGCGCGGTAAAGATCAGCTCTTCATCGGCGGGCACCACTTCCATCAGCACGTCACCGGGGCGGATCACGGAACTGACCGTGTGCACCTGCAGGTTCTGCACGCTGCCGGTGGCCGGTGCCACGATCTCGGTGCGCGACAGCACCTCGGTGGCCACTTTCACCCGCTCTTGCAGCTCTGACAATTCAGAGCGCACAGCATCCAGTTCGGTATTGGCCCGCTCGCGGTATTCCTGGCCCACCTGCAACGCCTGCAGCTTGGTTTCCGAAATTGTGTTCTTGGCCTGGGCGATCTGCGAAATGATCTGGCCAAGGTCGGCTTCGATCTGGATGTAATCGTCCTGACGCTGGGCCAGGATGTTGTTCTGGATCAGACCCTTTTCAACGCCCTCTTCCATCCGGTCGATCATCTGGCCAAAGTTCTCGTAGCGCCGTTCCAGCGCGCTTTTTTGCTGTTCCAGCCCGCGGATCTGTTCGTTGGTCTGTTCGATCCGGCTGTTCAGGATCTCGGTCTGTGATTGCAGGATCATCCGGCGGTCTTCGAAAAGGCCGCGCTGGTCGTCGACGGTCTCCTGCAGGCCCTTGGCCGCAAGATCCACCCCCTGCAGCTCTTCCGGCAGCTCAAAGCTGTCTTTCAGATAGCGTTCCGCCAGCAACCGCGCCTCGACGATCCGTGCCACGTCGCTGCGGAAGGTGAACACCTGCAGATTGGACTGGTTCTCGATGCTGTTGAGGCGCAGCAACGGCTGGCCTTCCTGAACCACATCGCCTTCTTTCACGAGAATTTCCTCGACGATGCCCCCCTCAAGGTGCTGCACGACCTTGCGGTTGCCCTCCAGCGAGATGGTGCCCGGCGCCACCACGGCGGCGTCCAGCTTGGCCACGGCGGCCCAGCCACCAAAGACACCGAAGGTGACAAAGATGACGGAGAAACCCATGATCACGATGGGGCGGATACTGCGGTTCGTTGCCATGTCAAACGGCCTTTATCTCAGAGGATCTGCCCGGCGGGCAGCGGTTAAGCAATCAGGTGGAGGGCGCGGTGTTCATCTTGAGCACCGCAGGCCCGGCGGATGCCGCGACCTCTTTCTTGGCCTCGGCGGGAGGCTGCGCCTTGGGCTGGAACAGATCCTTGGTCAGGCCAAACTTTTCAACGGTGCCGTTGACCAGCATCAGCGTCTTGTCCGACTGCGCCAGCAGGCCGGTCTTATGGGTGACCAGGATCACGGTTTTGCCCTTGGCCTTCAGCTCGGCAATACATTTTGCCAGCGCCTGTTCGCCGTGGTTGTCGAGGTTCGAGTTCGGCTCGTCCAGCACGATCAGGCAAGGCTCGCGGTAAACCGCGCGGGCCAGACCGACCCGTTGTTTCTGGCCGCCGGACAGCTGGTTGCCGCCATCCCCCACATCGGTGCCATAGCCATCGGGCAATTGCTGCACCATCTCATGGGCGCCGGCCAGCGTTGCGGCGGCGACGATGTCCTGGTCTGTGGCGTCTTCCTGAAAGCGCGAGACGTTTTCGCCGACAGAGCCACGGAACAATTTCACATCCTGCGGCAGATAGCCCAGATGTTTGCCAAGCTGTTCAGGATCCCAATGCTGGATCTCGGTGCCATCCAGACGCACCGCGCCGCTGGCCGGCTGTGCCGCCCCGACCAGATGGCGCACCAGCGTGGATTTGCCCGAGCCCGAAGGCCCGATCAGCGCCATGACCTCACCGGCCTCCAGCGCAAAGTTGATGTTGCGCAGGATCGGCTCCTTGCCGCCGGGCACCAGACCAAACAGGCCCTCGACCCGCAGTGCGCCTTTCGGCTCGGGCATTTCGATCTTTTCTTCGTCCGGCTTGACCCCGGCAAACAGCTTTTTGAGGCGACCATGGGACTGGCGTGCGCCGACAAATTGTTTCCACTGCTGCACGGCCTGTTCGACCGGCGCCAGGGCGCGGCCCATCACGATGGAGGCCGCAATCATGATCCCCGGAGAGATTTCCTGTTTCATCGCCAGATAGGCACCGGTGCCGAGAATGGCCACCTGCAGGCTCATCCGGACAAACTTGGACGAGGCCACAACCATGCCGCCCCGGCCACTGGCCGTGGCTTGGTGGTCCAGCATCTCGTCGTGCTGTGTCAGCCAGCGCTTGGTCAGCGGCTTTTCCATGCCCAGGGCACGGATCACTTCGGCGTTCAGCATCGTGGCCGAGACAAACTGGTTGGCGCCGTTGCCGGCGCGGCCCGCTTCGGCCAGGGTGCCGCGGGTGGAAAATTCATTGGCCAGCGCGAGGGCAAAGATCACCACGGCGCCGCCGGTGGCGACCATGCCGAGCCACGGATGGAAGGCAAAACACAGGCCCAGGAACAACGGCACCCAGGGCGCGTCAAAGAACGCCAGAATGCCCTGCCCGGTGATAAATTCGCGCACCTTGTCCACGTCATTGAGGGCAATCTGCGCCCCGCTGCCGGGGGCGGCGGTTTGCTGTTTGACCACCAGATGGAAGGTCGGATGCGCCAGCACCTCGTCAAATTGCAGACCGGCCCGCACCAACAGCTTGGTCCGGGTGAATTCCAGCAGGCCGTAGGCCAAAAGCAGGCTCACCGCGATCACCGACAGCGCCACCAGCGTGGTTTCGCTCCGGCTGGAGAGCACGCGGTCGTAAATCTGCAGCATGTAAAGCGGGCCAATGAACATCAACAAGTTGGTGAACAGGCTGAAAATCAGCGTGGCCGCAAATGCGGTGCGGTATTTCCTGTACGCCTCTTGGAGAGAGTTACGTTCCTGCATGGTTACAATACCTTCGACGGGTGAATGACTATTCGCTCAATGTAGGCTCAGCCACTATCATTACAGCATTTCAATGGCCAGCGCGACAATGCCAGCCTGAATTTCGGGTGTACAGTAAGGAATATACCCGAAGTGTCACGGAAAAGACAAATAAACTTCAACGAAAGTCCTGTGGCGTGGTTTGCCCGCATGTTTTGCCGCGCAGGGCCTGCAGAATACCATCCGCCACATCGCGCCAGCTGCGCAGGCGCGGCCGGGCGGCGCGGATGCGGGCCTTGAGGGCTTCGCGGGCCTCCGGATCACTTTGCAAAGTGTCGATATGCGCCGCCAGCTCGCGCGGTTTGCCCGGTTCGAAATACTGCGCCAGATCGCCGCCCACTTCGCGCAGCGCCGGCGCGGTGGAGGCCAGACCCGGCGTGCCCACCCAAAGCGCCTCGCCCAGAGGCAGGCCCCAACCTTCCATGTAGCTGGGAATGACCAGCGCCAGCGCATTTTCGTAAAGCGCCCAAAGCTCGGTCTGGTTGGGATCACGGATAAACTGGATCTTGTCGCGGATCGGGGCAAAGCGGGCCTCGTCCACATAATCTTCGGCCCGTTTGCGCCGTGCCCCCGCCAGCAACAGGCGTGGCACCGGGCGGCCCTCTTCGGCCAGCACCATCATCGCGTCGATCACGCATTCCAGGTTCTTGCGCCCGGTCAGCGTGCCCACGCACATCAGATAGGGCTCTGCCGGAATCTCCAGATCCATCGCCTCGCCCGTCCGGCGCAGCTCATGGCCCAAAGGCACCGCCACCACCGGGGGCAATTCGGGCAGATGGCCGATGCTGCCAAAATGCGTCACCTCGGAATGGGTGAACTCCGAATTGGTCAGGATCGTCTCGGCATGGCCGATCACCATGCGGTTGTCGCTCATGAAGTTGGAGGAAAACATCTTGCGTTCGCGATGCGCAAAGGCGTGCAGCGGGATCATGTCATGCAGCAGCGGCACCAGGCGCAGACGGATGCCCTTGCGCTCAATCTCGGTCAGGTAATCGGCCATGATCTTGGGCCGCCCCAGCGCGATCAGCACCTGCCCGTCCAGATCCACCGGGCGCACCACGCCGTCCGGCACATGGGCCCAGCGTTTGAGATTGATCCGGCGCACGATGGCCCGCACCAGCGGATAGATCGCGTCGCGCAGCGGATTGCGGGTCGGAAAGGTCTGGCGCAAACGGATCGGCGTCGCCTCGGGCGGCAGGCCCGGATCCATCACCCCGGTGGGCGAGGCATCATCCAGCCGCGGCGTGACCTCGAAAAAGGCGCCATGCGCAGGGGAATAGACCACGAAACGTACATTTCCGGTCTGGGCCAGTTCGTAACCCACTTCCATGACCGTACGGACAATCCCGTAGTATTTGAAGCGGCGGCCATTGGCCAGAAACTGCTCTGAGAGATCATAAAATACCGCAGTCATGTTCGCCTCATAGCACTACGCCGGGGGTTGAGAAATAACTTAATCACCGGCAAAGAGCGGTTCACCGCGATCTGGGCGGTTTGATGCGCAGGGGCGCTGGCAGGGCGGCCCGCGATCCCGTAAAAGACCCCGATGGCCTGACAAGGAAAGACCCTGCAATGCCCCGCTACTTTTTCGATGTCACCGACATCAAGCAATACCTGAAGGTTCACACGACCATTTCGGGCATTCAGCGTGTCTCGCTTGAGGTGATCAAACAGGCGGTGCAGCGCGAAGGCGCAGATCAGGTGCGCCTGTGTGTCTGGGACGGGCGGCGCAAACAATACAGCGCCCTCAGCTCGGATGTGATGGTGGGCATGGAAGGCTTTGACGTGGATCTGCTCAGTGCGGCGCTGTTTGGCCGCCCTGCCCGTCCGGCGCGGGCCACGCCCACGGTGCTGCGCCGCTATCGCAACCGGCCGGCCAAATATCATATCTACCGGATGATCGCGCATCTGCAGGCCGCCCGCGGCAAGGAAAGCTATTTTGCCAAACGCGGCAGCTCCATCGCCGAATGGCAGGCCGGCACCCCGCAAAGCGCCGCCGTCACCGCACCGCCGCCCAAGGCAGAGCCCATCGCGGATGTGATCGCGCCGGGGGATCAGTTGATCGTGCTGGGCGCGACCTGGGGGATGAGCGATTTTGACGACCATCTGCAAATGCTCAAGGACCGGCACGGGGTCGAGATTTCCATCCAGGTGCATGACCTGATCCCGCTGGTGATGCCGCAGCATCTGGTCTCTGAGTTTTCGCTGGAGTTCTACCGCTGGCTGGAAAAGACCACCGGCTATTGCGCCCGCTATTTTGTCGCCGCCCGGAACACCCGCAAGGATCTGGAACATTTCATGGACGAGATCGGCCAGCAGCGCCCGATCACTGTCATCCCCTTTGCCCGCAAACTGGACACCGGCAGCCCCCTGCCCGCCGCCAAGACTCTGAAAGAGCAAAACCGCCGTCTGCGCGACATCCCGCAGGCGATCCGCAACAAGACCAAGGTGCCTTATGTTCTGGTGGTCGGCACATTGGAAAGCCGCAAGAACCTCTGGCGGCTGGTGCAGGCCTGGGACCGTTTGAGCCGCGACGGAGATCTGGAAATGCCCAAGCTGCTTTTGGCCGGGCGGCAGGGCTGGTTCAATGACGATCTGATGGACTGGATGCGCGCCTCGGGCAATCTGCGCGGCTGGGTGCAATTTGTCGATCGGCCCAATGACGAAGAGCTGGCCTACCTCTATCGCAACTGCCTGTTTACCGCGACGGTCAGCCTCTATGAGGGCTGGGGATTGCCCATCGGCGAAAGCCTTGGCTTTGGCAAAACCGCCGTGGTGGCGGACAATTCGGCGATGCCCGAGGTGGGCGGTGATCTGGTGGAATACTGCGATGCCGGGTCGATCAGCAGCATCGCTGCGGCCTGCCGCCGCCTGATCGCGGACCCGGCCCGCCGTCAGGCGCTGGAGGACAAGATCGCCGCCACCGACCTGCGAGGCTGGGATGATGTGGCAGCGGACTATATTGAGGCGGTGACGGGGAAAGGCTAGCCCGGATCAAAGGGGCCTTTGTGGCCCCACTGATCTTTCTCGTTGGGGTCGCTTGCGGCTGCAGGCGAATGAATACGCGAACGCCTGAACGGCCATTGGTGCACGACGCAGAGAATGTCAGCAGAGAGCCCATTGATACCCTAAGAAATTAAGCCGAATTGCCAAATCAGAGATTTGGCAGCGCCCGAACCGCCCCCACGGGGCGGGCGCTTTGCTTCCTGCCCCTCGGTTCGGGCGCGGCGGGTCCCTATGGGCAGCAAAGTCCGCGTATCGGTGGGCAATCCCTAATTCAGCCGCATCGCATCCGGCCCCTGATCCCAGCCCTTGGCGGTGATCCAGCTGGGCCAGACATCCTCGACCCATTCGCCTTTGCGGAAATTCAGGTGCAGCAGGCCTAGCCATTGCCGCAGGGCCGCTTCGGAAAACGGCAGGGTCTGCACCAGGTCTTCGCCCACTTTGAAATCGATAAACACCGCCGTCTTGGCCATGCGCAGGCCCAGCCCGGTGATCAGGTGGCTTTCAAGTCCGTCCGGCAACTCCCCGGCCAGAACCGGCGCCTGCTGTTCGATCTTGCCCAGGGCATCCAGCTGGCTGCGCCGTTGCGCATTGTCGCTGGGCGGCGGCGCCTGCTCCCCCCCGCCCCGCAAACGCGGCAGCGCATCGACCACCTTGACGATCTGCGGCACCAGACGCCGCATCAACCGACGCGTCAGCCACAGCACCGCAATGCTGTCATCGCCCCGTTCAAGGGACAATCGCATGCGATCCTCGGCCACCACATATTCCGTGGTGAACCGGCGGATCGCATCATCTGGAACGGCAGGCGTGCTCACGCAGAAGCGTCAGCGGCCTCACCGGCATTGCCGCCCTCAAGCTCAGTCTTCAGCGCCGTCACATAGGCCTGACGCGCGGTCTGAAGCGCGGCGTTCTGCAGGCGCAGACGGGCCAGTTCCTGATCGGCAAACTGCACGTTGGCGATGATGTTCTTGGCGTTGTCGGAAATCGTGGAAGGATCGTATTCCTTGCCGTCCACGGTCAGGGTGTTTTTCTTTTCTTCAGCCATGACAGGCTCCTTTTTATTGTGATGTTTCACCATCCGGTGTCTGCCTCAGAGCTATGCTTTGAAGCGCAGAAAGGCAACCGCCCCCCGATCAAGGGAGGCGGTCTGTGAGATCTATGGGATCAGACGATATTGCTGTCGTCGAAATTGGCCTCGGTCACCCCTGTCAGTTCCACGACAAAGTCTGCCGATCCATTGGCATTGGCATTCACAAAAAGCAGCCCTGCGCTGTCCGCATCAGAACCGGTCAGGAAATAGACCAGATCCGCGTCTCCGGCAAAGGCCACATTGGCCGCCGCCTGCGCCGCAACAAACGTGGCTTCATAGGCCGCCTCGTCGTAATTGTCATTGGTGCCTGCCGCGAGACCAAAGGTGATGGTGTCATCGTCATCAACAAAATCACTGATCACATCGGCGTCCGCCACGGCCAGGGTGGCTTCGCCCCCTGTCAGGATGGACGAGGCACCGGATCCACCCAGAACCGCCTGCCCGGCAGACAGAGTCACTTCAAAGCCGCCGTTGTCGTCGTTTTCATCCGTGAGCGTGATAACAGTCCCAACCCGGGTCGCGTTCACCGATGCGCCTGGGGCCAGGGTGTTGAACCCGGTCAGGACATCATTGATCAACCCTTCGGCCACATCCGCAAGCGTGTCCAGCGCAGCCGCCTCGTACTGGGCTTCGATCTCACTGCCATCGCGCAAGGCAACGGTCAGGAAATAGATCTCACCCGCTGTCACGCTCCCCGTCAGCTCCACCTCGGCCACCTGTGCGACATCATCTGCGTCATCTGCCACATTGTCGGCAGAGGCCGCCGCTGTGCCCGCCGCCCCATTGGGCGTGACCGAGTTGATGTTCAACAGATTGCCGCTGTCTCCTTCAAGGTTGATCTGGGTGTCCGTGACGCCATCCACGGCTGCCGTGATCCCGGAGATCCCGTTCATCACAGCGGCAATGCCCAAGGCGATCGAAGCGTCATCGGTGAAGTCAATGTCAAAGCCAGCATTGGCATCATTGACCACAGCCACAGTTGTCACGTTGTTCAGCTGATACTCGATGGTCAGCAACGAAGCCGCTTCATCATCGCCATCCACCGCCGTGACATTGATGACTTCGGTGTCTTCGGCCGCTGTTGTGATCGTCGAGGCAAAAGTCGCCGGAGTGGAGGAGATCACGTTGAAGACAAAGGCATCCGCACCGTCATTGCCAACAAACCGGTCTTCTTCGTTGTTGTTGTCAGCATCATCCGGCACACCATCGACAAGCGTATCGGCATGGCTGCCACCAAACAATTCGGTCTTGGTCGATCCCGCCGCCCCGATCAGGGTCCAGCCGGCACTGCCCCCTGCTGCGGCCACATTGAGGGTCTTGTCCATCGTGCCCAGGGCCTCAAGCACCGCGGTGCCATCGTTTGTGGTCGCGGAGGTCGCAAGATAATCCCCCGTCACCACGCCGGCGTAGAACTCCGCGCCTGCGGCCACGTTGACCACGGTGCCATCAGGCAGGCCAAAGGCCCCAACCACAGCATCAAAACCGGCATCGGCGTTGATCTGTACATCGGCAAATGTGCTATCAAGATCGATGGTATCGCCGGTCACTTCTGCCGGATCTGCGGTGCCTTCGGGGGTGTCCAGAGGATCGCCGATATCTCCATCATCGGCGCCCAGTTCCAGGATCACGTCAATGGTACCCGTGTCCCCGTCAGCCGCCGAGAACCCAACCGTCGCCGCATCGTTATGGGCAGTGCCGATCACGGTTTGCGTCACCCGCAGACCATCTCCGTCCACCAGTGCCGATCCACCTGCATCGAGCGCGCCAGAGACCGTAATCTCGACCGCATCAGTGGTGTCATCATCGGCCAGCGTGACCGCCGACAGATCCACCGTGCCGGTGGCCAAATTGCCAAAGTTGGTGTTCAGATCGGTATCACTGTCATCAGAGATGCCGGTCACAGCCACGGTGCCTTCGCCAAAAATCGTGACGCCAAGGAACTGCAACTGGTCCACCTGCTGCACGGTCAGGGTCAGGGTTGCGCCTTCCAGCACTTCGACGGTGCTGGCGGCATCAATGTCCAGACCAAAGCCAAGTCCGGTCAGATCCACATCACCGTCCACCACGATATCAACGTTGTTGAACACCAGGGCAAAGCCGGTAGAGACATCCAGCGCCTTGAGCGTGATCTCCATGTCGCCGGTTGCGCCGCTGTTGTCAAAGATCCAGGTGCCTGAACCCCCCAGTGTTGGCGTCACCAGCACACCGCCGTCATTGCCGGTGCCGATGCAGGCTTCCACGTCGCCAGAGCTGCCGGAGTTGTCCAGCGTGAAGTCATCCGCGTCGACCTCGGCAATCACGCCCAGGCTGACCAGCCCGTCATGACCCGTGGTGTCGATCAGGCTCAGGCTGCTGCCCGCCACGCCGGCATAGGGGGTGTCGCTGGGATCGGTGTTGAACACAAACCCCGGCTGGTCGCCCGGTGTGTCAGGATCGGCATCGGCCACCTCGATCTGGCCAAAGCGCACCACAGAGGCGGCATTGCCGATAAAGGTCAGCTCTTCGGTGGCATCTGTTGCCGCCCCGGCCGCGCCGGGTTTGACCGTGATGGACAGGCTGTCGCTGTCATCCGGCGATCCGGGCAGCGCCGCATCATCCACTGTCACGATCACATCCAGAACCGGATTTGTGCCCACATTCAGGGCGGTGCCCGCCTTGAGGAACAGTTCATCCCCGTCGATTTCAAACAGCGCCGCATCGGACCCCGCCAGCCCCAGCACATTGGTGCCGGTGCCATCGTCCGCCAGATCGATATCCGCCACCTTGATCCGCCCGGTGGTGTCCGTGCCTTCAAACAGGTCCGCCAGACCGCCCACCAGTGTCACCACCGGCGCTTCGTTCACATTGGTGATGTCGATGGTCAGCGGGGCGCTGCTGTCCGGGCTGGCCCCGACAGAGGTATCATCCACCGTGACGGCCACATCCAGTGCCGGGTTGGTTTCAAAATCCAGCGCCGCGCCGGCCTTGAGGAACAGCTCGGTGCCGTCGATTTCGAACAGATCCGCATCATCGCCGGTCAGGCCCAGCACATTGGTGCCGATCGCATCATCAGAAATCGCGATATCCGCAACCTTGGTGCGCGTGGCCGTGCTGGCATCTTCGGACAGGGTCGTTGTCGCGTTCAAAAGTGCCACGGAGGGCGCTTCATTGGCGTCCGTCACCGCAATGGCGGCCACGGCCGTGTCTTCGGGGCCGGTGCCAATGCTGGCATCATCCACCGTCACCGCCACATCCAGAACCGGGTTGGTTTCAAAATCCAGCGCCGTGCCAGCCTTCAGGAACAGCTCATCCCCGTCGATCTCAAACAGGGCTGCATCCGCGCCGGTCAGCGCCAGCATGTTCACCCCGGCCAGATCATCTGTCACCACGATATCGGCCACTTTCACGCGGGCGGCGGTGTCGGTGTCTTCGGCCAGACCCGCAGGCAGACCCGCCAGCGCCACGGTCGGCGCCTCATTGCTGTCTGTCACCGTGATCGACAAAGCGGCTGCATCGTCAGGGCTGACGCCGACACCGGCATCATCCACTGTGACCGATACATCGAGGCTTGGATTGGCCTCAAAATCCAGCACCACACCGGCCTTGAGGAACAGCTCGGTGCCGTCGATCTCAAACAGCGCCGCATCGGCCCCCACAAGGCCCAGGGAATTGGTGCCCAGACCGTCGTCGCTGATGGTGATATCAGCCACCTTGATCCGCGCGGAGGTGTCTTCGGTCTCGGACAAAGCCGTCAATGTGCCGCTCAGCGCCACGGTTGGCGCTTCGTTCACATCGCTCACGGCAATGGTCAGATCCGCGCTGTCATCGGGGCTGGCCCCGATGCTGGCGTCATCCACTGTCACCGACACATCAAGGCTGGCGGCGGTTTCAAAATCCAGAACCGTGCCGGCCTTCAGGAACAGCTCGGACCCGGAAATCTCGAACAGGCCCGCATCCGCCCCGGTCAGCGCCAGCGTATTGGACCCCAGCGCATCATCGCTCAGCACGATATCGGCCACTTTGACGTTCGCCGCCGTATCCGTGTCTTCGGCCAGCGTGGTCACTGCGCCGCTCAGGGTCACGCTCGGCGCCTCGTTCACATCCGTCACGGCGACGCTCATGCTGTCGGTGTCATCGGGCGTGGCCCCGACCCCGGCATCGTCCACCACCACGGTCACGTCCAGATCAGGGTTGCCTTCAAAGTCCAGCGCACTGCCCGCCTTCAGGAACAGCTCCAACCCGTCGATCTCGAACAAAGCCGCATCCGCGCCGCTCAGCGTCAGATCATTGGTGCCAAGCGCATCATCGGTCACGGCAATATCGCCGACCTTGATCCGCGCGGAGGTATCGGCATCCTCGGCCAATGTCGCGATCAGCGGTGTCACGGTCACGGCAGGCGCCTCATTGGCATCCGTCACCGGCAGGGCCAGCACGGCGGCATCGTCAGGGGTGCCCCCTACCCCGGCGTCATCCACCTCAACCGCCACATCAAGGGTGGCGTTGGTTTCGAAATCCAGCACGCTGCCCGCCTTCAGGAACAGCTCACTGCCGACAATCTCGAAAAACGCCGCATCCACACCGCTCAGCGCCAGGGCGTTGGTGCCAAGCGCGTCGTCAGAGACCACGATGTCGGCCACCTTGGTCGCGGCAGAGGTATCGGCATTCTCGCTGATATCGGCCAGCACATTGGCCAGCGCCACGGTCGGCGCCTCGTTCACATCCGTCACGGCAATGGTCAGATCAACACTGTCATCCGGGGCATCGCCAAAATCGGCATCATCCACGGTGACGGTCACATCAAGGCTGGAGGCGGTTTCGAAATCCAGCGCCGCACCGGCCTTGAGGAACAGCTCAAGCCCGTCGATCTCAAAGAGCGCCGCATCCGCGCCGCTCAGCGCCAGAACATTGGTCCCTACCCCGTCATCGGTGATGATGATGTCGGCAACCTTCACGCGGGCGCTGGTGTCCGTGTCCTCGGCCAGCGTGGTTGTGGTGCCCGCCAGCGTGACCAGCGGCCCCTCCTGGAAAAACAGATCCGCGGCATCCTTGCCCGCGGTGACGGAGGCCGGATCACCGTCCACCTCGCCCAGGGCATCGCGGGAGTCGTTGATGTAATCCTCGCTCAGCGTGAAATCACCCTCAGCCGCCGCCGCATCGGACCAGGCGCAGGCCACCTCGACCTTGTTGTCCAGCACCGCACGGTCTGCCGCAGAGGCGCCGCCGATGATCGCCTGAATAAACTCGCCCGCCGGATAGCCATCCTGCAAAACGCCGGTCCAGAACGCCAGACCCGCCGCATCGGGGGCGCGGTCAAACAGGTTGTCGTAGATCGCATTGATGAAGGTCTCGACCTCTGCGGCAGAGGCCGGCGCATCCGGTCCCGACGTGTCGAGGAAGTCATAGGTCGCCTGCGCTTCGGGCTGGCCTGCAAAATCCTGCGCAATGGCCTCAATGGACAGCCCGCCGTCCAGAACGCCGATCCAGAAGGTCAGCCCCTCTGGGTCCGGGGCCCGGTCGAAATAGCCGATGTACAGTTCGGTGATGAGCTCTTTGCTGGTGGCCATGATTGTTACTCCATTGCGGTGGTGGCTTGGTCCCTCGGGGGCCTGCGATCAGGCGCTGGTCCAATACCGTCATACGTGATTGTCAAAGGCCGGACATGGGGAAGTTTCCCGGTGATCCATCACGGGATCCGCCACGCCGCCCTCTGCCTGCGGTTGCAGGGTCTTGAGGCACAAAGCCCCCACATTCGGTGGAATGCAGGGGCTCTGGTAGAGGAGCAGGCCCGGTTGCCCGGCCCTGCCTATTTTGAGATCGCTTAGACGATGTTGCTGTCGTCGAAGTTCGCTTCGGTGACACCTGTCAGAGCCACAACTGTGTCCGCTGTGCCATCGTTGTTGGCGTTCACGAACAGCAGGCCTGTGCTGTCGGCTGTCGAACCTGTCAGGAAGTAGATCAGATCCGCGTCACCGGCGAAGGCTGCATCTGCGTTCGCCTGAGCGGTCACAAAGTCAGCTGCATAGGCATCTTCGTCGTAGTTGTCGTTGCTGCCCGCAGCCAGACCGAAGGTGATGCTATCGTCATCATCCAGGAAGTCTGTGATCACGTCCGCATCGGCATCTGCCAGCGATGTCTCTGTGCCATCCAGAACCGAAGAGGCGCTGGAGCCATTGAGAACCGCCTGACCGGCAGACAGGGACACGTCGAAGCCACCGTCGTCATCTTCCTCGTCTGTGAGGGTGATAACCGCACCGGCGCGGGTTGCGTCGATGGTGGTGCCTGGCGCCAGTGTGTTGAAGCCGGTCAACGGATCGTTGATCAGACCTTCAGCAACATCAGCCAGAGTGTCAGCAGGCATCGCTTCGTACTGGGCTTCAATCTCGCTGCCATCCCGCAGAGTCACGGTCAGGAAGTAGATCTCACCCGGTGTCACGGTACCTGTCAGCTCAACCTCTGTGATCTGAGCCACATCGTCAGCATCGTCTGCCGCGTTGTTCGCAGCAGCCGCTACACCAGCAGCCGCACCGTTTGGTGTGATTGCGCCGATGTTCAGCAGGTTGCCGTTGTCACCTTCCAGGTTCACCTGGGTGTTGGTGACCGCGTCAACAGCAGCGGTGATACCGTTGATGTTGCCCATCACAGTAGCAATCGCCAAGGCAATCGAAGCTGGGTCAGTGAAGTCTACGTCAAAGCCAGCGTTGGTATTGTTGACCACCGCCACAGTTGTGACGTTGTTCAACTCATACTCAACAGTCAGCAGAGACGCTGCACTGTCGGCACCACCACTGGTCACTTCGATCACTTCGGTGTCTTCCGCATCGGTTGTGGTGTTCGATGTGAACGTCGCCGGAGTGGAGGTGCTGACGTTGAAGGAGAACAGATCCTCACCACCGTTACCGGTGAAGGTGTCTGTTTCGCCTGCGTTGCCATTAGCCGCGCCATCTGTCGCATCTGCTGCACCGTCGATCAGAACATCGTTCTGCTCGCTGCCTTCCAGAGCGTTGCCTGCGCCTGAGTCAGCATCGGCAGCGCCGATGATGGTCCAGCCGTTGGCGCCACCTGCGTCAGACATGTCGATGTCACTGTCAACATCAGCAACCAGAACCGCGGTTCCGTCGTTGGTGTCGTCAGATGTCGCGACGAAGTCATCTGCGTCTGTGACTTGCAGTTCTGCACCAGCTGCAACTTGCATCTGATCACCAGTCTCCAGGCCATTTGTCGCATCAAAGCCAGCGTCGACGTTGTACTGAACAAAGTCGCCAGCATCCAAGCCGGATGTGTCTACAACATCACCCACAACTTCCGTTGCATCGTCTGTTGTACCCACAACACCCGCGTCACCGATGGAACCGCTGTCTGCGCCCAGAGCGAGCGAGAAGGAGAAGCCATCTGTCAGCGTGGTTGCAGCACCGTCCACAGCACCGTCGAAGGTTACGGCGTCGTTGTTTGCCGAACCGATGACGTTCTGAGTGATCCAGTCGCCAGCTTTGTCCGTTGCACCCTGCAGTTCATAGTCAACTGCGCCGGTTGCATCGCCTGCGGTGATGGTTGCGCCAGACATGTCCACGGTGCCGGTGCCGAGAAGGTCACCGAAGTCCGCATCGTCTGCATCGCCAACAATTGCCAGTGTACCTTCACCTGTGATGGTCAGGCCCGCTGTGGCGAAGGCCACCGCTTGCTCAACCGACAGGGTCAATGTGCCACCTGCGGCAACCACCAGTGTAACCGGACCGCTGAACGTGATGTCTGCGGCATCCAGTGGCGACAAGTCGATGTCACCGGTGATGCACAGATCCACAGAGTTCAGCGACAGCTGACCGCCGTTGTTGAAGGTCACAGCCTGGATTTCCAGATCCAGGTTGTTTGCTCCACCAGCTTCAGCAAGGCCAGCACCGCCACCTGTCACAGTCCACGTACCTGTTGCGGACAGTTCTGGGCTTTCAACCACACCATCGTCCAGACCTTCGCCGATACGGGCGAATACCTGACCGGTGGCACCGGCTGTCAGAGTGAACTCTTCGCTGTTCACCTGGCTGATCACACCCAGGCTGATTGTGCCTGCATGCGCCGATGCGTCGATGCTTGTAAGCGCACCGGAAGACACGCCGGAGTACGGTACAGTTTCACCAGAGCCAACATTGTATTCGATGTTGAACTCGTTCACCGCGCCTGTGCTCGCATCATCGAATGTGATGGTGCTTGCCAGCTGGATCACGCCGTCCGTGGACGAGCTGTTGGTGAAGGTCAGGGCTTCGGTGGTGTCACCTTGGCCTGTGCCTGTGCCGTCGCCATCAAACGCCGGGCTGCCACCTGTGACTGTGAACGTGCCGGTGTGACCGGAGGTGTCCACTGTCAGGCTGGTGATGTCCACGTCGGATGTATCGAGCGACTTCACAGTCACATCGTTACCGCCGGTGATGGTCAAGGATGCACCAGGTGTACCTGCGTCACCGCCAACTGCGGATGTGTCGCCATCATCAGAGAAGTAGATGGTTTCCGCGACAAAGTCCGCACCTTCGACTTCGGCTGCGCCCAGCAGAGCACCGAGGAAGTCAGCAGGACCTTCGTCCGTACCGCCTGCGCCCGTGTCGGTTGGGTCAGCGTCAAAGGTGTTGATCACGATGGTGTGCAGAACGCCCCGGTCGTCGCCGCTGGAGATATCCCCAACAGTGTTGGCCTGGTTCAGAACCTGCAGGTCATCGCTTGGCAGTGGGATCGCATCCGTCCAGCTGTCTGGCAGCAGATAGTGATCTTCGTGGTTGGCAATCAGAGAGTTGATTGTCAGCTCCTCGAAGTCATCATCGCCAGGGAAGTTCGGGTTACCTGGATCCACTGGGCCAAGGATGTTGTCGAGCACCAGATCGTTGATGTCGGTCGCACCACCCATATCGATGCGCAGGTTGGCAATCGACAGAAGTGGATCGTCGATTTCGAACTCTGCACCAGCGATGTTGGTGAAGGACGTGATTTCAACACGCTGGTTGATACCGATGTTCAGCTGCAGCAACGCGTCGAGGTCTTCTGTCTCGATCCGCTTGATGATGTTGCTGTCCAGAGTGAACATTGGCTCGGCAGGGTTCTCTGGGTTCGGGATGGTGAAGAGACCATCCACGTCGCCGCCAACACTGTCGACCAGCTCGTCACTGATCCAGATCCGGCCAAGGTTGGCATCATAGCCGCTGGCGTCGAGGCCACCGGATACGGTGTCAAAGAGCCAGACAACGTTGGTGTCCATCTCGTCCTTGTTCGGGTTGACGCCATCTTCGCCCAGAACCAGAACCACACGACCATCGGCCTGTACCTCTGTGGAGAAGCGGATGGTCTGGCCAGCCAGCTCGTCCGCAGCACCTGTGCTGTCAACGTCATACAGAGTGACAGAGAAGTCCGACAGATCGGATGCAGCCGAGAAGGTCACATCGTTTGTTGGATCTTCGCCCACACCACCTGCGTTGGCGTCCGCCGGATCGTTGGCGTCCTGCAGGAAGAATGTGTTGTCGCCGGTTGTGGCAACACCTGTGACGTCGATGGTGACTTCACCTGTTGTGGCGTTCTCGATCGATTCCAGCTCGTCGATGATCACGGTGCCAACGATTGTGTCGTCGGTCAGCGCGTCCTCGGAACGATCCTCAACGATCACACCGCTGAAGCTGTTGTACTGCTCTGCAGACAGCTCAAGAGTGATGTCGAAGAAGTCCAGTTCCATAACGATCTGGTCTGCGCCACCCAATGTGGTGCCGTTGTCCAGGTCAACCAGGGTGTCGGAACCGTCATCCACCAGAGTGATGGTACCGATGTTGATACCAGCCGCCTGGATCGCATCCAGATCCAACGCACCTGTAGAGGACGTCAGTTCGCAGATGTCGATGGTCACGTCACCAGGGTTCACACCTGGGCCGAGGATGAAGTTATCCGCCACACCGTCAGCATTCGCATCTTCGATGCCAATCTGCTCCAGCTGAGCAGCTGTCAGCTTGAGCGTCGCAGGACCGGAGAAGTAGAAGCCGGTGTTGGCCGATACACCTTCGTCTGGTGCAAAGCCGTCCATTGCGGACAGATCGTTGTCACCGCCAACAACATTGAAGATCACCTCAGGCTGACCGCCTGGACCGAAGTCATCCGCCTCATCGGCAACAAAACCGTCGAGGAAGTAGATGTTGTTCAGGTCGCTCAGATCATCAGCGGCGAGAACGCCCATGATTTCACCAAGTTCACTGTACTCAACGCCGTCGATTGTCAGCTCAACATCTTCCATGGTGGTGTTGACATTGACCAGCGTCAGAGCCGGGTCAGACATGTCGATACCTGCGATGGAGATGTCATGCGCACCTGTCACGTTCAGGTCAGCGGAGTTTTCACCCGCACCTGGCGTGCCAAAGAAGATGGTGCCCACTTCGAGAGGCTGACCTGCATCCAGATCCGGACCGGAGCCTGCACCTGTGGTGCCGTTGGCGATGGCCGCATCTGTCTGCTCGTCCGCAGTGTTCAGGTTCACTGTAACAGTGTCGCCGTCACCCTGTGGCGCGTTCAGGTAGATGTCACCAACCTGGTTTGGCTGGATGATGTAGCCGTCGATCAGCTGTGCACCACCGTTTGCCGTCAGACCTGTTGTATCAGTGATACCTGGGTCGATAGACGCCGGCAGGTTCTCAATGTCCAGGTAGGAGTTGATGGTCAGCTCTTCAAAGGCGGCTTCACCGTTGCTGTCGTCGATTGTGACGTCACCAAGGTTCACGTTGCCTTCGAGGTTCAGTGTGACGGAACCGGTTGTCTGGTATTCGCCTGTGTCATCAAAGGTGATGCCGTCCGGTGCTGCACCGAAGGCCTCAAATGTGTTGATACGGTTGAATACGACCAGAGCGTTTGGTGCGCCGTCGTTGAACTTCTCAACAACGATGGAGCCCGCCAGAGAGGTCCAGAGGTCCTCTTCGTTGGCACCGTTCACCAGAGCTTCGTCAACGAACAGAGTGTTCAGATCAGCGCTGTAGCCGGATGTGTCCACTGGGCCGCTGACGGTTGTGAACAACCATACAACACCCGTTGGGTTTGCTGCAGAGACCAGATCTTCGGTGATGGTTGCACCATCAGCCTGCTCTTCGGTTTTGAAGCGGATCAGCTGACCGTCTGTGAGGATGATGTTAAAGGCGGAGAGGTCTGTGACCTCGGCCAGTGTCACCGTCTCACCAACTTCTGTGGTGGTTGTGCCTTCTTCGAGCAGGGTGATTGTCCCTGTTGGTGCTGTGATGCCGGAGACATCCAGAACCGCCTCGTCAAGAACGAAGTCGCCATCGCTGTCGTTGTTGTTGGCCAACCCTGTGAGGTTGATCATCGCATCGCCGGAGATAACACCGCCGGAAGACAGGAACTGTGGCACTGTCATGGTGACAGATGTGTCTTCCAGACCATCGAACGGATCGTTTTCATCCGCTGTTGGCGTGATGATCTCAGCTGCACCGCCGAAGGTTGTACCTGGATCGATGGTGATCGCTGTGTTGGTGTCTTCGATCGTGATTGTACCGATGGACAGGCCTGGGTTGTCTGCAACCAGTGCATCCAGATCCAGTTCCTGATCGCTCAGATCGCTGACGTTCAGTGTTGCTGTGCCGCCATCTACGATGGACACACCGCCACGGTTGTCGATCAGCTCTTCAAGCTGCTCGGCAGTCAGTGTCAGTGTGGCACCGTCTTTCAGCTCAATCGCGTCCAGACCGGACAGATCCGCCAGTTCAACCGCGGACAGATCGGATGTACCGCTGACACACATGGTCACGGTCACGGAACCTGCTGTTGGCGTCACCTGGAAGCCGTCGCCAACACCGTCGCCGGCCTCGCCAACG